>JAAZFS010000108.1 GCA_012511615.1 Elusimicrobiota bacterium
GGAGTGATGACGGTGCATAGTGTATAGGGCTCTAAAACCTCGCTATATCCTAAGTCGGGAAAATCCACTGGATTATCAATGAGCTTTCCGTCAACAAAATATTCTACTTGGGGGCGAATGGCAACCAGACTCAATTCGTATTAATCCCCAAGCCGACTCGTGATTATTTCTAGATGAAGCACTCCCAGAAAACCACAGCGAAAACCCGGTCCCAGACTGGAAGAATCCTCTGGTGTATATGTAAAAGATGTATCGTTAATACTGAGTTTATCTAGAGCACTCTTTAGTTTTAGATAATCCGCATTCTCCACTGGATAGAGTCCGGCAAATACAAACTGTTTGGGCTGTCTAAAACCTGGGAGAGGTTGGGTAACTCCCCTTACAGAAGAAGTGATGGTATCGCCTATCATTATATCGGATAAATCTTTCATTCCGCAGATGATATAACCAATTTCACCTACTTTCAGCTCCTTGACACTGGTCATTTCAGATACTCCAAAGAAGCCAAGCTCCTTTATTTCATAGTCTGATTCTGCAGCAAAAAACCGGACCTTATCTCCCACTCGGAGCCGGCCTCCGGTAACTCGAATATAGGCAATTGCGCCTTTGAAAGGATCAAATACTGAATCAAATATTAGGGCTGAGGGAGTCCGCCCTGTCTGGGCTTGGGGAGGTGGTACATCGCGGATAATTTGCTCTAAGAGTTCCTTAACACCCTCACCAGTTCTTGCACTTACTCTGAGTATATCTCCAGTATCTTCCCCCAGAAGAGCCCGAATCTCTTTCTCTGCTTCTTTAGGCCTAGCGTTGGGCATATCTATTTTGTTTAAAACAGGAATTATTTTTAGGCCACTCTTTCGGGCACTCTCGTAATTTGCCACCGTCTGGGCCTCAACACCCTGAGAAGCGTCTACAACAAGAATTGCTGCCTCACAGGAAGAAAGAGTCCTTGAAACCTCATAGGAGAAGTCTACGTGGCCAGGAGTATCCACCATATTTAAAATTTTACCCTTGTAGGATATCCTTACTGCCTTGGCTTTTATGGTGATACCTCTCTCTCTCTCTAGGGGCATGGAATCTAGTATAACACCATCGTGTTTACCTTTTTCAATATCTCCGGTAAGTTCTAAAATCCTATCACATAGCGTGGATTTCCCATGATCAATATGGGCTATGACTGTAAAGTTTCTCAAAATTGTCTTTTCTGCCTTCGATTATCCCTGAGTATCTCTATAACTTCAGCATTATCATCTGCAGCAAGTACTTCCTCCGCCAGAAGCCGGCATTTTTCAATATCAGCATTGATTACTACCTGCTTTATGGCGGGAAGCCCCACTCCGCTCATTGAAAAACTTCTTAAACCCATTCCTATCAAGAGTTCCGTATAGAATTCATCAGAGGCCATCTCTCCGCACATGCTAACTGGCCTTGAAAATTTTCTTCCAGCCTCAATTACCATTCTCAGCATCCCAAGTATTGCAAGATCCGAAGGATTGTATAGATGAGACACACCGTCTGATATCCTGTCAACGGCAAGTGAATACTGTATAAGATCATTTGTACCGATACTCAAGAAATCCGCGTCTCTAGCTAAGCGCTCAATTTCGATGACAGCTGCAGGAGTCTCCACCATAACTCCTACTTTCAGGTTTTTATCATATTCTATACCAGAGGCATCCAAATCCTCTTTTACCTCACGAAGAATATGATTGGCCGAACGAAGCTCTTTTATCCCAGTTATCATAGGATACATCAAAACTAGATTCCCCTTTACGGAGGCTCTAAGAATTGCCCTCAAGTGAGTTTTAAATAGACCCGGATAGGCCAGAGAAAGTCTAATACCCCTCATTCCCATAAAAGAGTTCATCTCCGGCTTCATATTCAGCTGTTCGGCCATCTTATCCGCACCTAAGTCAATGGTTCTAACTACAACAGGCTTGGGATGGGCCATCTCGGCAACTTCTTTTATCTCTGAATAGACTTCCTCCTCTTCGGGGAGAGTCTTTCTATTAATATACATAAATTCAGTCCTAAAGAGTCCTATTCCAGAGGCCCCATATTCTTGAACAGAAGAGGCTTCCCCACTTGACTCAATATTCACACAGAGGTCTATATTTGTTCCACAGCGGGTGACCGGAGCCTTGTCCTTTAGCTTAACCAGTTCTTTGCGTAAATCTTCCTGAGCCCGTTTCTTCTTTCTATAACTTCTTACAACCTCAGGCGGAGGATTAATATGTACATAGCCGTCATTTCCATCGATAATAATAAGATCGCCTGGGGAGGCCTGGCGAGTTACTCTCTTGAGCCCAACAACAGCCGGTATACCTAGGGAATCGGCCATATTAACAATATGAGAGGTCCGGCCTTCGGTATCTGTAGCAAAACCCATGACCTTCTTTTACTTCATCTCATCCGCATCCGAGGGATGAAGGGCATTAGCTACCAGAATGACCCGGTTCTCTATATCTAGGATACTTGTCTTTCCCTGACCTAAGAGAACGCTGAGGACTCGGTTACCCACATCCTGGACGTCCCGGCTTCTTTCTCTCATATACTCATCTTCAAGCATAGAGAAGGTTTTAGCTATTTGGTCTATGACGGTTTGGAGGGCAAACTCAACATTAACCTTGTCTTCGGAAATAACCTTGATGGTATCCTTATAAAAAAGTGGGTCTTTGAGAATCAGTCCGTAGGCACTAAAGAGGCGACCATAAGTCTTTCCCATCTCTTGGGTCACCTTGTCTCTCTGTTTTTTGAACTCCAACTCTACCTGAGCCAGAGCTTTCCTAAACCGAGCAACCTCTTTCTTAACCTGACCGGCACCAATATTTCTCTTTATAACGCAGAAAGATTCCTCTGACATTAAATAGGCACGTCCTATGGATATGCCAGGTGCGGCCGGTATTCCCTTTAGTCTCATTCTTCTTCGAATTTTCGGTCTATAAGATCCTGGAGGGCCTCCACAGCCTCTTCTTTGTCCACGCCTTCGGACCGAACAGTAATTACGCAACCTTCTCCAGCCGCCAGAGTCATCAAGCCCATAATACTTTTGGCATCAACCTGCCTAGGACCGCGGATAAGGATTACATCAGATGTAAACTTTGATATTGTCTCTACCAGCGTGGCAGCAGCTCGGGCATGAAGTCCGAGTTTATTCTTAATAATCATATCTCTTTCAATCATCTTAAAATCATACTCCCTATAAATGTTATAAGCGCTACTATGTAGAGAAGGCTAGTTGAAGATACTTTGCATCTATTTCTCAGCCCCACCACTACAAGTGTTGCCACTAGAAGCCTTACTCCACTAAACATTCCAAATAATAAAAACACCACGATGTGGCAGAGGGCTATTGCCAGAAGACCGGCTGCCGGAAGGTATCTTAGAAAGAGACTTGAATTAACTCTCTCTATAATATCCAAGAGCTCGCTTCGTCCGGTATATGAAGATTTAAGCCCGCGATACCTAAAATAAATCACAGGCACATTGTACATAATAATAAAAAACAGGGGGACTATCCAGCCCGGCTCTAGCTGTAAAAAGATACCAAGGACCGCAATAAGACCACAAATTGGTCTCCAGGTCGACCAGAAGAGCTTATCTCCCAGGGCAGCAAGGGGTCCTCCCATCTGGAGTTTAAACCTTGTGGATATATCTGAGGAGGAAGAAATAGGCGCATCGTCTGGATTCTCCAATCTTGCATTTTCTCCCAGAACAAAACTAACCATATAAGGATGGGTATTAAAATAGTTTAGATGTCTAAGGCAGGCGGCTGCGAGCTCTTTTTCGTCCTTGTATACTTCTTCTAAGTGGGGATAAAAACTAAAAAGATATCCCAAGCCTTGCATTATTTCATAATTCCAAGTGGCTTGTAGCATTAAGGAACGAAAGAAAATCCGATTAACTGTTTTCATCTTATATGTTGGGCGATTTTTTAAAAATAAATGTAGTAACCGCCGTACCAAAACCCAGGGAAGGAAGAATATAAAAAATATCATTCAACCCTAGCAAACCCTTTGCCGGTATAAGTGAATATAGCCATGGAATAATCAACCGTCCCAGCACTATTAAAATAAACAAGAAAATAAAACCTTTAAAGAAAAAAAGAAAGCTACTCTGATATATGGCTATTTTAATATAGCTAGTATCTCCCTCTAAAAGTTTTTGTTCTGTTTTATCGGAAAAGTAGACATTAAATTCTCTGTGAATCATATCCAGTTTTTTGAAAACTATACCGAATGGAACTAAAAGAAGGACAAGAAAAACAAGATAAGAGGGAACTATTTTTCCAGAAGAAGCTATTGCGGTGGCGGCGATTGCAACCACGCTGGCATCTGGAGGAACGGCACTACCCATGGGTATAACCGTAATCCAGACCAACTCCATAATCATACCGATATAGAGACCGGCCTGAAGATTTCCACCAATAAGACCAATCATAGAGCCGGCAAATATGGGCCGAGAGAACATCATCTGCCCAATGGCAGTAGCATCAGTTATAAATAATCCTCCTATGAAAGATAGGAGAAGAGCGCTCTTCATTCTATTGCATCTATCAGGTTCATGAGATCTACTTTTTTGTCTTGGGGCAGGGCCCGGCATTCTATCTTGGTGCCCATTAAGCTTATCTCAATGAAATCGTTTATATGATCTTCCGTGACTGCAATATTATTTTTAAGCTTTATGTTAGATCCATTGTAATGCATACATCCCACATTAAGCTCAGTGATTTTAATCCCATAATCTATAAGATCCAAAGCATCTCGCGGGGATTCAAAAAGAACCATGGTATCTTCTTCGTTTAAATAATCTTCTGTCATTTTCTCCGCAGCTTCTTTCAAGGATAATATTTCCACCTTTACTTCAGCAGGTACTGAAAAAATAAGAAGTTTTCGGTAAGTCTCATCGTTACAAATACGGTCGGATGCAATTATAATTCTGGTAAGCCCCAGACTGTGGGCCCAGCCCTCTATTACCTGGCCATGAATCAAGCGGTCATCAACTCTGAAATATACTTCACTCATTGAAGACCTCCCGGCAGTTTACCACGCCCTCTGCCCCGGCCCCGGCGGCAATTGAAGCGAGTTCCTTCAAACTCTCTACGGCAGTTTTCCTTTGAATAGTCCTTATAAGCATGGGAAGGTTAAGGCCGGTAACTATTTCTACAGAATCATTTTCAAGAAAAGGCATGGAAATATTAGTTGGGGTCCCCCCCAGCATATCTGTAAGAATCAGGACAGCCGAATCAGAAAGAAGTTTTTCCATAAGCTGAGAAAAAGAAGATTTGATTTCATCCGCAGAAAAATCCCGAGTAACAGGAAAAAACTCTATTTCACCAGCGCTACCGATAATATCAGAGGCAGTTTTTACAAACTCCCCACCCATCTGCCCGTGAGTTACAATAAGAATTTTTATCTGCACCTGGATGAATCCCTGTGAATCAGTCGGACCCGCTGACCCTCTTTTTTTAGTTTTTCTGCTATTGCAGAGGAAATAACTACCGAACGATGACGCCCACCGGTGCAGCCTACGGCGATATTAAGAAAAGCCCGGCCATCTTTAATAAAATTAGGTAAAAGAAAATCAATGAGAGAAAAATATTCTTCAAGAAATTTTTGACTTAAGTCCGACTTCATTACAAAATCCCTAACTCCAGGATCAGTACCGTCTTTAGCAGAAAGTTCTGGTTCATAAAAAGGATTAGGTAGAAATCTGGTATCCATTACAAGATCTGCCTCTTCTGGAAGACCATACTTGAATCCGAAGGAAATCAGATTAATCTGCATGGTGGAGTGAGTTTCTTTAAAAATGATATCCCGTAGTTTCGCTTTCAATTCATGCGGGGATAGGTGGGAGGTATCTATTTTTATATCCGCACGCTCTCTTAAAGGGGCTAAGGTGTCGGCCTCTTTACTAACAGTCTCCTTAAGAGTAAGCCCTTCAGAACTCAAAGGATGACGGTAGCGGGACTCCGAATATCTTCTTTCAATCACACTTTCGGAGGCAAAGAGGAAAATTATCCTGTATGTATATCCCAATTTTTTAATTTTGGGAAGGGCTTCAAATACGCTATCTAGAAAGCCCCGACTCCGCGCATCTATTCCCAGAGCTATCAAGGAACGGGAAAGATCGGAAGTTTTTATAAGGCGTATAAATTTCTCTATAAGGGCAGGAGGCATATTATCCACACAGAAACCGCCGAAGTCTTCAATAGACTTTATGGCTACGCTCTTTCCTGCTCCGGAAAGACCGGATATTATTATTAACTCCGGACGCTCTTTATTCTTCTTCTTCTTCTCTAATAGTTCTTGCAATTGAATCGCTGACTTCCCTATCCAGTTCCTCAGCAGCTACAAAACCACGCCTCCTCAGTCGGTAGTTCATGGCACATACCTCAGCAAGAATCGCAGTATTTCTTCCTGGAGCTACTGGTACTTCAACATAGGGTATCTTTACTCCCATTATCTCTTGAAATTTTTCTTCCAGCCCCAAGCGTTCATAGGTTTTTTTTGAATCCCATTTTTCAAGACCAAAAATAAGTTCCACTTTCTGAACATCTTTTACGGCTGATATTCCCATAAGACGGACAATATCAACTATACCTATACCTCTTAATTCCATCCGGTGATATATGGGTGGGGTTCCCCTGGCTAAAAGGATTCTATCGCTCCGCCGGGTTAGGGTGACCACATCGTCTCCTATCAGCCTGTGTCCACGCTGCAGAAGATCCATAGCACACTCACTCTTTCCAACATTGCTCTTTCCAGATATGAGTATTCCCACTCCGAAAACCTCCATCATGGTTCCCCTATAATCCATTGAAGGAGCCAGGAGCTTATCTAATAACTCTTCTGCCAGCTGGACAA
>JAAZFS010000109.1 GCA_012511615.1 Elusimicrobiota bacterium
CCCATTGGGACTCCCAACTTAAACTCTCTTAATGTCTCACCAAATATTTCAGAAAGCGGGGGTTTGGCTTCAGCAACCATTAGCTCTAGTGCCTGAGGAAAACTCGCACCGGCCCTCATGGCATTGGTTATAAGAGTGAGCCCATCGATAAACTGGGCATTAAATTTATCCATATATGACTTATGAACCTTATTAGCTATTAATCCAGGAATAAAGGTGGCCAAAAGTCCTAAAACAACAAACCAATAAATTTGACCAATAATTACCAAAGCAAGAAGACCTACTATAACTCCTGCCCCTACTTTAAGCAGACGGCTAATAATGTTTTTTGGTTCCTTTCTGAGCTTATCCAGAACCCATTTGTTTACAGTCGTGCCCTTTTCTCTCTTTTTGCTCTCTTCTTCAGCTTCTTTTTTAACCTTTGCAAAAAATTCACTCAAATTTACTACAAGTATTATTGTCACAACAAGCGCAAGTACCAGTATCAAAATTCTCATTAGATTAAACATTTAAAGCAGCTCCTCCGCGCTTACATTATTATCCGGCAGATTGTTTTGTTTTTTATCGGCACTTTGATTCATTAACTCTTTTAGACGATTCTCTGCCTCACTCATTCCAGGCTGAGAGGGGACGATAGATTCAGGCTGAACTGAAGGGGGCACTACATCAGATGTGGGTACAGAAAAGAGTTCTTCTGCCTCAACCTGCTGAACTGGAGGAGGACCAGAAGGAAAAGACTCTTCTACTTGGGGGGGAGTCTGAACTCCCTCAGTTGCATCTGGCGACATAACAAACGGCGCTGGAGATGAATATTCAGGGTGAACCGAGTTTACCTCCGAAGGGGACTGCAAAGGCACACCATCCGAAGAAGAACCCACAAATGGGTCAGGTGGAGAAGCAGAAAACATGGGTTCTTGCGACGGACTATCTTGTGGCAGCGTAGAAATATCTACTGGCTCAGGCATTTCTGCAGCCTGGGTGGAAAATTGTGATGCCTCCGATCCTGGAATTTCCTCGGATACCATATTTGCAGAAGCCAAATCTTTTTCATCTGTTTCAATCTCAATTGACTGCTGAACTTTTTCTTCTTCTTTCTTCTTTTGCTGAGATGGCTTTTCGGCAGCCTTTGGAGTATCGCCTTTTTTCTGGGCATCCTTAAGGTCTCTCTTTCTCTGAATTTCAATTCGCTCTTCTTCCGTTAGAACATCTGGACCGGTCTCCATGACATGCTCTTTAAAAATGTCGAAATCTAAATCTTCTCCATGAGATTTTATCTCATCAGCGAATTGAGGCAAAATTCCGTGAGCCTTAAAGTGTCCTTGTATTTTACCATCCACAATACCAGTCTGCACAAAACCCATCAGTTCGCGCATCTGAATTTCTCCATCTTCAAATCCAGTAACTTCGGTTACAGAACAAATTTTTCTTGTTCCATCAGAATATCTAGTTGCGTGGACTATAATATTTATGGCGCCATAAATCTGCTCTAAAATAGCCTGACGCGGAAGCTCCATACCCGACATAAGCACCATTGTATTTAGGCGACCAATAGCATCCTGAGGGGAGTTAGCGTGAATAGTTGTCAAAGAACCATCGTGTCCTGTATTCATAGCTTGAAGCATATCAAGCGCCTCGCCGCCACGACATTCACCAACTACAATACGGTCGGGACGCATCCTGAGCGCATTAATAATGAGTTGCTGGATAGGTATTGCTCCTCCTCCCTCAATATTCGCTGGGCGTGACTCTAGCCTGACCCAGTGCTCGTGAGGAAGCTGCAACTCAGCTGAGTCTTCAATAGTGAGGACCCTTTCTTCCGGCGGAATAAAAGAGGCAACCATATTTAAAAGGGTTGTCTTTCCTGATCCAGTTCCCCCCATGATGAGTATGTTTTTATATATTCTAACGCAGGTCTTCAAAAAGACCTCCATCTCTCTAGTAAGAGAACCAAAATTAATAAGGTCGGCAGTGGTCATTCTTTCTTCTTCAAATAGGCGTATGGTTACGGTAGGCCCATTTAAAGCTAGTGGCGGAATAATGGCATTCACACGTGACCCGTCCTCAAGCCTACCATCCACAAGAGGTTGAGATTCGTCTATTCTACGCCCGAGAGGGGCCACTATTCTCTCAATTATTGTGAGAAGCTGTGCACGATCCAAAAACTTCTCGTCCGAGAGCTGAATCTTTCCGGCTTTTTCTACGTAAATGGTGTTTTCGTTATTTACCATTATCTCAGTAATATCGGGATCTCTAAGAAGCTTTTCTAGACAACCCAAACCTACTGCCTCATAAAATATTTCTTCCATGACCTGTTTTCTCAGGCTTCTATCTGTTAGGAAAGTCGCCTCCTCACCCATAACTTTTCTGATCATTTCCGAAACTTCCGTATGCAAGCGCTGTTTTACCTGCGGGTCATTAGAAGTGTCATCCATATTCTGTGTCTGCAGTTCACTAACAAGCCTCTGATGAACCCTTTTCTTCAATTGCAAAATTTGCCCCTCAAGAGATTCTTCTGCGGCAGTACTTACCTCAGAATCTCCGTCAGAATCTGAAAAATCATGCTCTGGCATTCCCGTAATATTAAATATCCCCTCCCTCTCCTCAGAATAGTATTTATGATTTTCATCATTCAAGAATCTCCCCAAATCTCTTATGGTACGGGAATACTCGGCCCTTGGAAGGAAGTTAACGGCTGGCTCTGATCGATTAATTGAGGAATTTACCGTTTCTGGATCATCTGCAATCATGAAAAACAAATCCTGCTGCAGCTTTGTTGTTAAAAATCTTCTTACATCTCTCTCTGGAAGACCTCCCGCCACACCAGCTCGATTTAAAACAAATTTCACCATTTGCGGTGGGTAATTACACTCAGTTATTATCTGATATTTTCTTTCAGTTGAGAAAAGCGAGACAAGATCTGGAAGGATAACAAAAAATATTAGCTGCGTATTATCGAAAATAGATAAAGAAATATCGTCGGAGGTAAATTCCCTGAGGTTAATAAGAATATAATCATAGTTATACTTGAGGGCGTCAATAACCTGGCCAATTTTTAAAGGCGTTAGTGCACCAGTAGACATATAATCCGCACCTATTATAAAGTCTATTCCCGATGAATGACTCGGCAGAAAACCTCTTATAATCTGTGGGTCTATTTGGGGAGTCTGCAAAACAAGCTGTTCGAGCGAACGCCCCCCCTCTATACCGAGCAACTTGGGCATTTGCTGCAGGTAGGGGTCTTCGTTAGCAAAGTCTATCAGAGCTACATTCCCCTTGCTCTCCTGCTTAAGGGAAACTGCAAGATTAAGCGACAAGGTGCTCTGTCCACATCCACCCCGGACATTCGTCAAAGAGATAACTTGTGCTTTTTGTTGCATATTACCGCGGAATAAACTCTGGAGTCAGAAAAGCAGTGACCTCCGTATTCTGACTATCTACACCTTCACTTTTAAAAAAATACCCAATCACAGGTATCTTAGAGAGCACTGGGACACCTCGGGTACTTTTGGTCTCGACAAGCTGTTTCAACCCAGAAATCACTATTGTTTCCCCACTTTTTACCTGCAAACTTGTCGTTACGTCCCGGGTCGCAATCGCAGGTATGGAGTACCCAGAAATCATTACCGCATTTTCATAATCAAGGTTGTTTGCTCGAATTATAATATCAGCATCAATCAAGTTTCTATCAATATCTCCAGTTGGCTGAATTTCGAGTGCGACGCCGTATTCCTTCCAGTCAACTGCCACATTTCCCTCATCCGAGGGCATAATAAAGGGGACCTCCCCTCCAACCCAAAACTTAGCTTCACCACCCGAACGGGCTACAAGTTGGGGATTTGCCAACACTCTACCTTGTCCATTCCTTATGAGGAAATTTATATCGGCCGTAATACGAGTTAAACGACCAATCGTGCCCAGCTCTACAATTCCAGGAAGTGGTTGTTTAAGATAAGTATCACCCTCTTTTTTATCTTCAATCGAACGATAAAGAGCAACACCCTCAGCAAAATTCAAGCGGTCGCTCCACTCTATTCCCAAAGACTGCATTTCGCTTGAAGTAACTTCAACGATCTGGGCCTTAATTTGAATTAAATCAGCAGGAATCAGGGCGCGAATTACTTCTATATTAACACTATCCCTAACATTGCTTTCGCCGTCCCATACCGTTACTGTAGTAACTCCTTGCCCAATAGCATTTACCAGAAATTCATTACGACGAAGTATTTTCACATCTGCAATTTCAGGGTTTCCCACCGCAATATTGCTAATATTATACTCAACCTTGATGGGGAGGGATTCGTCAACTGCCATACGAAAAGGCGCAATCTTGGCATGGGCCACAAAAGAGTTACCCATAAGAAGGCAAACCGACAGTAAAGTGAAAGTTATTCTCTTCACAGTATCACCTCACACTATGCATAATCGCTTCCTGAATACCTCTCCATACAGCTACATCAGCTGTTTGGGATTCGGCTTGCGAGCTTCTTCGCATAATAATTGGTGCCTTTTCCTCAGGAAACAGAGTCTCATAATCCACAACATCTGGATCGGGCAGGATTTCATTATCCCCCATGGATCTAAGTGTAAAGGCCACTCGGCCTCTCTGTCTGGTAAAGGTAAGATATGTAGCCTGTTCTGGAGTGACAGCAAGAGTCAAAGTCGGTTCGGAACGAGTTCCCCCACCAAAAGAAGAAGACTGCTCCTGTCGGCGAGTAGCTGGATGATCGCCTAAAATGTTTTGTTCCACCCCAACTACGAGCACATTCTGCAGTAGGACCTTGGTATGGGTTTTAGACTCATGCCGGTCACGAACTTGAACCTGATATTCAAAAGTCCCCAGCACGTCCACATTATTTCCCGGACGAACCAACATTCCTACTCCATCTTCGCTATCTACTCTGATGGTTACCGCACGCATACCTGGTGGCAGTGAGAGAGCAAGTCCAGCTTCTCGACCCACGGCTGCAAGCTTGGTCGTCATTATCTGTTCATCAAGCATTATCGGCGATATTGTTGTATACACATTATTGCCTTTTTCATCAACAAGTTGCAGAAGAGAGGTAAGAACCTGAGGTTGGATATATGGACGAGGTATCATTTCTACTTTAACATTATTGCTGGTCAGCACTGTGTAGGGGGGGATATACTCTCTGGCCAAGATTACTGCAACACGTTCGCCTTGCGCCACATACTGGTCCTCTAGTGACCCCATATACCCTACGATAAGAAAGACTACTAGAAGGCCGAGGACACCGGCCAGCAAAAGTATTTTCTTTTTATTCATATATCCTCCGTTTGCTTTTCATCCATTATGCCTTGCGGAAACTTTTCGTTAATAACTTATCAAATTATAACCAATAAATTATGAATATACAAGATACTAATATAAAAAACGGCGCGCGGACTGCCTTATGGCAAATCCGCGCGCCGAATATACTTACGCTAGGTTCTTAGAATGCGCCAGCTGCGTCGCTAAATGCCGCCTTGGTTCTATTACCAAGCGCCGTTACGCCAACAATCGCTACAAGTGCTATCAGCATAACGATTATGATGTACTCTACCATTCCCTGTCCTGACTCTTCCATCATTAGTTTTTTCATTATTTTCTCCTTTTGTTTACGCCTCACCACCCCCTCTATGCGGGGTCTTTCAAAAATCAAAACATCTGCCAAGTTCCCACCCAAGTGGCCTGCTTTGCGCTTATAGTTATTTTATCAGGGAAAACACTAGGGACTGGCATCCATAGAATCCTTCCAGATCGAAATAGCTGCGGAGTTGGCATCTCGACAACAACATTTGATCGAGCTGGAGTTCCCATAGAATTAAAAAGCATTCTAGAAAGAAAGTTTCCCTGCCCTGAGTCACCAAGATCCGTTTTCTCTGCATCATCCATAAGGTCTTCGTCGGTCTTAAAATCATCTTTGCTTATATCTGGTGCATCCTCATCTTCAGGGTCATAAGAGCCATCCAGCAAACCTTTATCTTCCAACGTTTGTTCATCTTGACCGCTTTTCCAGTCCTGACCCTGACCACTACTCACATCGCCAGTTGGCGCATCACCTGAACCTGGAAGACCTGAATCCCCAGGAGAACTTACTGATACCGTCTTTATACTTACTGGATAGAGACTTCTTCCCGTAAGGGGCTCAAGCATTTCTCTAACCTTTGCATCTCCGCCACCCTGACCATAAACCTCTAACCAAAATCCCGCACGGGCAGCCATATTAACCCTCATGGCCGTGGTACCCCAAATACCAAAAAAGACAACCCCATGAAAAAGAAGCACAAGAAGAGGCATCAGAATTAAGAACTCCACCATCGTCTGACCCTTGTTCATTTTGTGTCTTATGTTCATTTTCAGCCTTATCTCCTTAATGATTTTTATCATTTTTAAAATCCATCAATGCTGAATCCCCAGCTTATCCACTGGAACGAGCATGGCATTCCACTTCGGTCTAGATTTAACCATGGCCGCATCAAAGGCAGTAAAGGGATTGCTAGTTCCCTCATCTGGGAAACCTGGGCCCCCAGACTCATTAAAA
>JAAZFS010000110.1 GCA_012511615.1 Elusimicrobiota bacterium
CAAATAACACCCTTAGGTAAAAAAATATACAACAGAATAAATCCTGCCGCCCTCATGCTTGAATCTATTCCTTCTGGGGTGGATATTAAAATACTTGACAGGGATGGAGTAGATATCATTGAGAGAGATGGTTACCTTTCGCAGACGCCGACCCGGATTGACAAAATACAGCTGGGGTCTTATATGGTGGAGCTTAATCACCCGGAACTTGGGATTATGCGTAGAGTGCTGAATGTGACGGACCAGTCTGGAGAATTATTAATATCTATTGCCGGCGCTAGAACTGAAGAAGATCACTATCTTATTCCATTTGAAGTGGAAATGAATATAGACTCTAATCCTGCCAATGCTTCAATATTCTTAAATGGCCGTAATTTAGGGCAGACTCCCTTTTCAGGAAATGTAGAGATAGATGTCTACAGTGTCCGTATTGAAAAGGCAGGTTTTGGTTCTTTAGGTTTGGTTTCTCCAGATGATCCTTTTGTACCTGGTGCCTGTATACTGGATCTTTCTCGCCCAGTTAGAGAGCAGGGGCAGGTGGATTTTATGTTCTGGAATCTTGAAGATGGAAGTAAGGAGGGGATGAGATATTTCTCAATAGCCGGCTCGCTTTGGAAGGAGCTTGAGGTTGTATCTTCTCCACCTGGAGCCAGACTTAACATTAAAGGACGGACGGATGGAGAATTTTCGGCAACACACACTACCCCAGTTAAGGGTCTTGCACTTCCTGCAGGAGATTATGAGTTTAGCCTAAGTTTACCTGGCTACTCCTCTTGGAGAAGAAATGTGAGAGTGGATGAAAATACTTCTTCGGTGATGCAAATCAATCTGGATAAATCCTTTAGACTTAAAGTTGTAGATGCAGCTACTGGGGAAAATCTTGCAGCAGATGTCGCTATAAGTGGATCTGCAAATCTTCGAGGAAAAACTCCCATGACTGTCTCTCTTCCAGCCGGCATGGCCAGGATATCTTTGACAAAAGAGCCAGAGTATGAACCGGTGGTTTTAGTAAGAAACATAGAGGAATTAGGCGGGGAACTTTTAATTGAGATGGAACTGAGGAACCCCTATCTGCAGGTTGAGTTTAAAGATTACGAGAGCGGTCGGGGTATTGATTCAGCTACTGTTTGGGTGAACGGACTTTATTGGAAGCAGACAAATGCTTTTGGAGTGGCACGGGGTTATCTGGATCCACCGGCTGGAAAATATGAACTTGAGATTAGGAGCGATTCCTACAGAAGTGTGAAGAGAAAAGTTGATATAGAGCCTGGCGAGCGGGTTGAATTAAGCATAGCAGCTGGAGCCCCTACCGACGGTACAATAACTTTGGATATTCCTGCCTCTGCTGGAGATGTGGAAGTTTTTATAAACGGAGAGTCTATGGGAAGAAATTCTGGTCCTTTTAAGAGAATCCCTAGAGGAAAAAACCAAGTGCAGATTAAGGGCGGAAGGCTTGGGAATGTGGTAAATGAGACGGTGGAGCTGGATGGGGGGGCTACCGCCGTATCGCTCAAACTGGAAATAAGGGGTGGTCAGGGTAGACTGATTCGGAATTAGTGGGCTTAAGCTATAGACATCTTCTTGACTAATAAAAATTTGACTTTGAGAGATTGACGGATTATTATTACTAATACATTGAAAACCTGTTTAATATGAATATGGGAACTGCACTTTACTTTCACTTGAGGTTGGAGTGAAGAATAGTATGGTGATCAATCCACTAAGAAGAAAGCCGCTTGGAGAAATACTCCTAGAGCAGGGGAAGCTAACTGAAGAACAGTTCATGCATGTCCTGCAGGAGCAGAAAGAGTCGGGGGGTCGTGTCGGTGAAATCATGACCGGTCTCGGTTATGTGAGGCAGACCGATATACTCAAGGCTCTGGCCTTTCAGAAGGGGCTCACATATGTTGATCTTGCCGATATGGAAATCAATCCTGATTTCAAAAAGCTTGTACCTGAAGAAGTAATGAGAAGGTTTAAGGCCATACCTATAGACAATTCTGAAATGAGCGCCACCTTTGCAATGTCGGACCCAACCGATTTTGTTGCAATTGAGGAAATAGAGAAAGTCCTCAGAAAAAAGATAATTACTGTTCTTGCTTCTGAAGTAGAAATAAACAGACACATTGATAATTTTTACGAGGGTCTCTCTGGTTTAAGTGATCTTACAGAGGCGGTTAATTTAGAGATTAGGGATGATGATGAAGACTTAGCCGCTTTGGATGACGGGGATTATGCCGCCGAAGATACTCCGATTGTTCAGTATGTTAACTCGCTCATCGCTGAAGCGGTTAAAAATGGAGCGAGTGATATTCATCTGGAACCTCAGGAAGAGGCCATATCTCTTCGCCTGAGGGTAGATGGTAAACTGAGAGAATTTCCCGGGCCTGCAAAGAGAGCTTACTCTGCTATAGTCTCCAGACTCAAGATTGTCTCCAACCTTGATATCGCTGAGCGCCGCTTTCCCCAGGATGGTAAAATTCAGGTGCTTCTTGATGGTGAAAAGATAAATCTACGAGTATCAACTCTTCCCACAGTTTATGGAGAGAAGGTAGTTATGCGTATTCTCTCTATGGCAAGTATTTCCCTGGGTCTGGAAGAACTTGGTTTTACTGAACAAGAACTTGATACATACAAAAGAAATCTGAAGAATCCCCTTGGAATGATACTGGTAACAGGTCCTACAGGAAGTGGAAAAACAACAACTCTTTATGGAGGGCTGAATTATATAAATGTTCCCGATAAAAATATAATCACAATTGAAGATCCAGTGGAGTATCAGATAAAGAATTTAAATCAAGTCCAAGTCCAGTCCGAGATAGATCTTAGTTTCTCTCGGTTTTTGAGGGCAGCTATGAGGCAGGACCCCGATGTCATAATGATTGGAGAAATTCGTGATCAGGAAACGGCCTCGATTTCCGTGCAGGCTGCCTTGACTGGTCACCTCGTACTATCTACGCTCCATACTAATGATGCTGTAAGTACGATTACCCGTATAAAATACCTTGGCATTAACTCATTTCTTATAGCTGATGCGGTAAATCTGATTATGGCTCAGCGTCTTGTGAGGCGGATATGTACCAATTGTAAGCAGGAGGCCCAGGTCCAGCCTGAAGTTTTGAAAAGATTGGGAGTCCCTGATGGAGTAAAGGTCTATGAAGGCCGTGGCTGCACCAACTGTTTTGAAACTGGCTATAGGGGTCGGGTGGGTATTTATGAAATTTTAGAATTAGGAGATGATCTCAAGGAAATGATAGTCGCCAATGTAGATGATTTAAGAATTAAAGAAAAGGCGATCTTGGGAGGAATGAAAACCCTGCGAATGTCAGCAGTTGAGAAGCTCATGCAGGGACTCACTACGGTGGAGGAAGTGCTTACTGCAACTTTCCATTGATGATTAAAGAAATAATATCAGCCTATAGAAGGGAGAAACACATGGAGCATAAAAATAACTCCGGTTTTACATTGGTTGAGCTTGTGGTCGTAATGGTAATTGTGGGAATACTAGCCTCTTAAGCTATCCCAGGCTATAGAAAGTATGTGGGGCAGAGCCGGTCGCGCGAGGGGGTATCTCTTGTCGGCGCGGTAGCCCAGGCACAGAGATTTCATTATGACGACCTGGGTGTATTTAAGGCAATTCCAGCTGGAACTTCTAATGATACTGGGCTCGGAGTGGATGCTCGGGGTAACACATACTTTAAGACCTTTGGGGTGACCGTTAGTGGTTATGGTGAATCGGCTCAGTTTGTTGTAACGGCCCCTGGGACTGACGCTGCTTCCAGTATAACCGTCACCGCAACTGGTGGGGTTACTTTCGCAACCCAGATTGATGAGGGCTTGACTAACTTTGAATAATTTCCCAGAATTAGAAGTATACAAGAATGATGTAAGAAATAAGGAGGATATCCAGATGAAGAAAAAAGGAAATGAGGCGGCTGGTTTTACCCTGGTAGAGCTGGTCGTGGTTATGGTAATTGTAGGAATTCTCGCCTCGCTTTCCGTTCCGATGTATAGGGCATACATCAATAGGAGCCGAGCTCAGGAGGGAGTGTCACTCGCTGGGGCAGTGATAGGTGCTCAAAAAGTTTACTATACTGAGTTTGGATATTTTAAACCTGTTTCCTCAACTGGTAACGATTCGGTCTTGGGAGTAGATGCTCGGGGTAATACATACTTTAAGACATTTGCAGTGACGACTTCTGGAACTGGTGCTGCTGCCACAATGGTTGTAACAGTGCCTGGGGCAGATGCAGCAAAAGATATTACAGTGACTGGTACGGCGGGAGCTACAATTCCAACCGTATTGGATGACGGACTAAAGAAGGATTAAACGAGACAGCCCATAAGGCTGGATGATATTATTGCCGGCGAACATCTACAGATTCGCCGGCAATTTTTTTGCATTTAAACGGGTGTTTGTCGCCAGTATTCTATAGGATTTTAAAGGGTCTTTGATTTATAATATAAGTGCTGACCTTGAAAAACTTGAAATTTGCAAGCAATTAATCCATAATATTAGTGAGGAGAATTAGAATATTTCGGCCTTATTTGAGCCAGGAAACCTGGAAAAGGAGGAGAAATGAAAAGCATGAAGTCCAGTAGAAAAGTTGCGTCTGGTTTTACGCTTGTTGAAGTAATGGTCGCAATGGGACTTATGGCTGGTGTGATTTTGGGCAGTATGAGTTATTTTTATATGGGAAGCAGTGCCCAGTTTGATGCTCGCGTTAACGAGTTTGTTCTCAATGAATTGGAAACTATCCTTGAGCAGCGCCGCTCTATGCCCTACAAGTCTTTAGAAACCTATCAGTCGATTGGTTTGCCGCAGGTTGAAGCCCATGGCGAGACTTTTAATAGGAAGTTCTATGCGACCGAGCGGACAGGTGAGTTAGGTACGGAGAGATACAAAGAGTTGACCGCTACTGTAAATTGGATTGATGCGGACGGTCAGCAGCATGAGATGGAGATGGGATGCATTCTGTCTCCAAGGGGATATGACTAACGATCGCGGGTTTACATTAACAGAACTAATTACTTCTATGCTGATTTCAGGTATTGTGGTTATAGTTTTGGGTTTAATGCTCGTTAGTTTTAATGGAATTATTCTTAAGGGTAAAAAGAATCGGGATTTAGAGAAAGAGTTTCGTTTTGCCAAAGATTACCTGCAGCAGGAACTTATGAAGGTTAAGGATTACGAAATTATTGATGGTGGTAGGGGGTTGAATCTCATCTATCCTGACGAGATAGATTTTGATATCGATGGTGAAACAGCAGAAGTTCGGGCCAATATTAGTAAGGGCGAACTTAAACTTACGGGTAAGAATCATGGAGCCCTGCTATTTACCAATTTAGAGAATGTGAAGTTTTATCAAGGACGCGACTTCAACGGAAAACTTCGCGATGATATAATGAACATCCATACTCTACAGCGTGCAGTGGCTGTCCATGCTGGTAATCCCGCAGATTCGGTGGTCTCGGAAAGTTCTAACACTTTTACTGTGTATATGAGAAGTTTGGACAGATAATTGAATTATTTAAAAAACAGTAGCCGAAATAGTAGGGGTTCAATCCTACTTTTTATGATAGTAATCATGGTGATCCTTATGCTGATAGGGGCAGCATTTATATATTTAACTCAAGAAGAAAGGATCACCTTTATCAAAACTCAGAAGCGGTCTGAGGTTTTTTACGCGGCCGATGCTGGCGTGGCCCGGGGAGTGGCTTGGTTATTAAATGTTGCTCCATCTCCAGAGTACTATCTCCAAGATACGCTCAATTATGTGGATCCAATAGAGACAAAAGTTTGGGAGCCTCTGCTTGTTAATGGTAAAAACGAGCACCTAATGCCAGGGTCCAGTATTCTTTACGAGATATCAATTAAAGCCGGGCCCTTTCCTTCTGGTATAACTACAAATTTTGGAGGGATGCATAGGTACTATACTGTAACTGCTAAAGCCACTCACCCCAAGACTCCAGATGTATTTAAAGCAGAGGATAAAATCAGCCAAGAGGTTGTTCTTAATGTAAGGAATGTTCCCTCGAGTGGTCAACCTGGGGATAATCCTTTTTCTTCAGATTGGCCGATAATCAGATCTCGGAAAAATAAAGAGGCGGGGGTGGTAGATTTCATTGATGCGGGTCTTGCATGGCCAGAAAACTGGGAGACAACTCACTTTTTTGAGGAGTTTGAATATAAAAGATTAGGCACCCTTGCAACCAGCTGGGTTAACGCAGAAAATGTGGCTCGTGTCTTGAGTGAATATGAAGATCCAGTTACTGGGCAGATTGGGCTGGGTGGGCTAACATACTGGAAGCTCCCTACGCTCTGGCAGCTTTTGAGTATTATGGATTTTCGCTCAGGCCTTGATCCCGGTGATTCTCCAAACGATCCTCCTTATATTCTTGGTTTTGATAGTGGTCACATTCAGAAAGCACGATCAGGTCAGTATTGGACATCTACGCCCTATGGTTCATCTGGAGAATATTATTATGTGGACTTTGAAAAAAGGGATTTTGGTCACGCGGACCCATCCTTGCAAAAATATGCGATTGCAGTAGTCCCTCTTATGGGAGATGATCGTTGCCTACCCTTTTATGAGAATCTTGGTAAAAATTTTGAAGTTCATCCGAATCATTCCAATATTCTAGTAGACAATAGGACGGGGCTTATGTGGTTGCACGAATTGTCTAGTTCAGAACGGAGTAAACTTACTGGAAATTTCGATAAAGTAGTTGAGGAAGTTAGTAAGATTGAGATTGGAGAATATGACGGTTGGAGAATTCCCGATATAAAGGAACTTCATTCAGTAATGGCTTTCCCAGCATCAACACCAGGGACAATTTTTGGGTCGCCAGGCAAGTATTGGTCAAGCACCCCTTATGGAAGTGGTCAAGCTTGGTATATAGATGTCGCATCGGGCTTTAGTCAAAAAAATCAGTCGCTCAGTTCCTCCGCAATTGGATGGCCTGTTAGGGGTCCCACCATAGATAAAAGAAGCTGGAAGAAATCTCACTAAAGTTACAAAATAGGAAATAAAATTTAAAGCAGATGATAGGAATAGATATAGGGTCGAGATTTATAAAAGCCTGTACGCTCAGCATACGAGAAGGAGAGGCGCCTATAGTCAATTATGCAATAAAAGAACTTGCTGAGCAAACACCCGAAAAGGTGAGTGGTGCAATCCAAGAATTGACGAATAAGCTTTGGGAGACCACTGGGAAGAAAGAGATAAACATGGCAGCGGGAATAGGCAGTCATGAAGTATTGTTTCGCAGTATTGAGTTTCCAGAAATGCCTGAAGAAGAGCTAAGAAGTAGCTTAAAGCTTCAGGCAGAACAGTATATATATTCAGATATCTCCGATATGGAGGTGGATTTTAATGTCTTGGAAAGAATGGAAGAAAGCAATAAGCTTAAAATCCTTATCTCTGCGGCTCCTAAGAAAGAAATTTCAGAAAAGGTATGTGCAATTCAGAATGCAGGTTTTTATGCCCCTGTGGTGGATGTTGATACTTTGGCTCTTATAAACGCATTTACAACACTTCGCCCCTCTACGCTTGAGGAAAGTGCAGTATTCGTATGCTGCGGAGATAAATACACAAATTATACAATCATGAATAAGGGGAAGTACTGTTTTGCCAAGAATATGGCTTATGGGGGAAGTAGCCTGACAGCCACAATTGCGGAAGAGTTGGGAATTACTCCTACTAAGGCAGAAGAGATAAAACGAGATCCTAAGTTATGGGAATCTGCAGGCCTTAACATAAGTACAATACTTAGAAAAAGCACCCCAGATTTGATTGAGACCCTCCATCGTTCTGTGGAATTTTGTCGTGGCCAGAGAATGATTACAAATATTGAAAATATATATATTACTGGAGGAGCGACTCTCTTGCCAGGATTTATCGAGTTTATAGCAGATGTATTCGGTGGTGAAATCCAGCCTTGGAACCCTCTCGCTGAAATCAGCGGTATAGGAGCCCCACCTGAAGGAATGCTCTTAGCCGTGGCTTTGGGGCTGGCCCTAAGAAGATGATTTTTGAAATCAATTTTGTCAGGGGTACTGCCCTTACTCACAATGATAGACTCTGGGTCCAGAAGCGTCTAAAAATTGCCATAACTGTCGCGTCTGTAGTTTTCCTTTTTCTCTTAGTTTTTATATTTGTTTTAAGAGGCAAAGTCCGGCGCTATGAGGGCGAAATAAATATACTAAACCATCGTATGGAAGAAATAACTGCTGAGCGGAATATTCTAGAATGGGGAAGTATTTGGTATGAGTTTAGAGATAAGGTAAATGTCGTCGAAAAAGTTTTAGAAGAGAGAGGGAGTATCTCAGAGATTATGACAGAGATTAGTAGTCTCATCCCTGATGTAATGAGGGTGACTAAAGTTCTTATTCCCACTGATAATTCTAAAATATTGGATGTTGTTCTCATAGCTCCTGCAGCCCCCCAGTCGCTTGATGAACTAAATGATTTTATTAATGCTATGGAGGCCAGCCCGGCCTTTAGCACTCCCCCTCAATTAATGGCCCAACGGGAAGAGCACATTGACGGAGAACATGTTCTCTGTTTTGAGCTTAGGACTATTTTAGACTAATTATGAATAGAAAGCAGTTCTTTGAAGAATGGAAGAAAAAAGCGATTATTTTCGGTAGCCTTTTCCTTGTAGTTCTGTTTCTGGCTATTATGTTTTTAGTCCGACCCTTGCTTGGTAATCTTAAGGGAACTCGCACTGCCCTGACCACGGCTGAAGAGCAGTATGAAAATTATCAAATAATAAGCCAAAGAATTGATGAGTATCTGGATACACGGGAAGATATTGAGGAGAGTATCGATAGGATTTACACCTATCTTTTCAGGGGTGAGGCAGGAGAGCAGCAAGTTTATACTGCAATAAATTCACTTGCTACTGACGCAGGTATGAGAATAAGGAGTTTGAGCTCCTTGGGCTCTGCTCTTTCCCCAGTAACGGCCAAGAGGCTTTGGAGCATGAAGGGAGAGGCGGATTTTCTTTCTCTGGTAGAATTTTTGAGAAATATAGAGAGTTCTAGGATGTTTATGGGAGTGGATGCCATAAATATAGAGTCCGGATCTAATCCCAGGGTACATCATGTTGATATCACTTTTTATACAGTAGCTGCTCCTTCGGAGGAACTTTTACATCAGGGAGATAATACTAATAATCCAGCTGAGATGGTCTATCTGCCAGTTCAAACAAGTCAGGCTGTGGCTGAGATACTGGCTGTGTTTGAAGATAGCGATAAGGAGGAACTTGAATTAACAAGAGATCCTTTTATGAAGCATGACTCTCTACTCGAGAAAGTAGAAGACAAACCTGTGGCACCTGTTGTGCCCCGTCCTCCCAGAATGGTTCTTGAAGGAATCGCCTGGGATAGTAAAAATCCTGTGGCAATAGTAAACGGCGAACTTCTTGAAGTTGGAGGTACCATAGCTGATGCCCAGTTGGTAAATATTACCAGAAATTCCGTCACATTTAGGTGGCGGGGTAAAAATATAAATCTGAATATGGATGAGTAAAAAAGATTCCGGGAGGTATCTTCAGATGATAATAAAGGCGATTTTAATATTGATGTTATCCTTTACAATGGTTCCGATAGCCTCGGCCCAAGAAATCGAGGATATGGAAGAGGATAAGTTAATTTCTATTGACTTTCAAAGAATCCCTCTCGGAACAGTTCTTAGGGTTTTGAGTATTCAGAGTGGAAGAAAGTTTATTACTGACTCGCAATTGGCAAATCTTGAAATCCTATTGAGTCTTCCAGATGTAACTCCCGATGAGGCTATTAATGCACTCCTAGATACCTATAATTTATACTATATAAGGCAGGGAGAATCAGATATTTATGTAATTAAAAATCGTATGGATGGCGAAATAAAACATGTCTCAAAACTGTTTTTTGTAAACTATGCGGATGTGGAAATCTTAGCCGATGTTTTAGAAACCAGACTCAGCGAGGGGGGGAGTATTGCTGCGGATGTGAGGAATAATGCTCTTCTTGTGATAGATATGGCAGATAATGTTGAAATAATAGGAGGACTTATTTCACAACTTGATTTGCCAACGCCCCAGATTCTTATAGAAGCAAAAATTCTAGACTCAGAACTTATAGATGGAGTGGAACACGGAGTTGATATATACGACTTCTATGAGGAAGCGGCTCCCGAGAGAGTTTTCAATCAGCGCTTCGGCATGGAAGGACCTAATCTCAAATTTGCAATATTGGATACTGGATATAATGTTAATGCCCTCATCTCGGCTATAACCAGCAAGTCAAACGCCAGGTTGCTGAATAACCCCAGAGTAATGGTTCTAAATAATCAGGAGGCAGAGATAGCCATTGTAGATGAGATACCCTATAGGACTATTGAAGTTACAGATTCTGGAGACATATTAGCAACTACAGAGTTCAAGGAGGTTGGGGTTAAAATATTAGCAACTCCAATTGTCAGTAAGGACGGAAGTATTACTATGAATGTGTCGCCCGAACAGAGTTTTCAGATTGGAACTACTATTGACGGATTTCCAATTGTAAAGACCAGCAGGGTAGAGACTACTTTTAGGCTAAACGATGGAGAGACTGCAATTATAGGCGGACTGATACGAGAGTCCCTTTCTGAATCCACAAATAAGGTTCCGATACTTGGAGATCTTCCAATAATTGGTTATCTTTTCCGTCATTTCGAAAAGTCTAACGCGAGGCAGGAACTTACCATATTCATAACGGCAAGAATAATTAACTGATGCAAGAAAGCTGAGTTTTTACAATAAAATCAATGCAGGAAAAATATAGGATATTAGCGGTAGATAAGGACGAGGGACAACTCTCCCTTTTAAAAATACATCTAGAAAAAGAAGGCTATGACTATGCTTCTGCTACTGATGGTGCTTCCGCAGAAAACTTAGCTTCAGAAAACTCCTTTGATATTCTGATATGTGATTATAACCTGCCCGATATAAATGGGCTAGAACTGATATCTAAAATCAAGAAACTTTCTAAGGATACAGTTCCACTTCTTATCACATCCGTCCGATCTATGGATGTTGCTATGCAGGGGATGAGAATTGGTGTTTACGAATATCTTCCCAAGCCGATAGATTATGATGAACTAAATAGAATACTTCTTGAAATTGTTCAAGAAAGGGAAAAATTCAAAAAAGGGCAGGAGTGGCTGAAAGAAAATGCTCTTAAAGATGCTGGAGGTGAGCCAGGACTTGAAAAAGATACTCCTCCAGGAGAGGCTGAAGGTTCAGCTTCTTTGCCAGCGGAAGAGGCAAGTCCTGCTATAGTAAACTCCCAGCCTGGAGCTATGGTGGGACAAGTTGAAGGAGAGGCAGTATCGGAGGTTTCGACTGAGTCTCCTGCACCCTTGAAATCAAAGCCTTTAGAAGTGGAAGAACCTGAGGAAAAGCCCAAGTCTAAGATTCTTCCCTTCATCATCGGTGGAGTTGTTCTGATAGGCTTGCTTGTTTTTATATTGCTACGATTTATAGGAGGAGGGTCTGGCAGACAAATCTTACTGGAAACCCAGCCTCCGGGTCTTTTGGTAGAAATATCACCTGAACTACTGCCAGGAGCCTTGTATTCACCGGTCATGCTTTCTGGGAAAATAAAACCTGGCTACTATAACTTTAGAATTTTCGAACCAGGATATCTGCCTTATAATAAAGATGTTAATATTGCTAAGGGCTATACACCTGAATTTCTTGCTGATTCTCTTGGAGGAAGTTTGTCCCAAGATAAAGATGGGACAAAAATAATTATATCACTTGAAGAATTAATTACCCTAGATTCTTATCCCGAAGACGCTGAGGTATATATAGACGGGGTAATGGTCAGTTCTTCCACACCTTTTCAGACAGTTTTATCATGTGGCAGGGACTATCGCATTAATCTGCGAAAAGAAGGCTATAATACGCTTGGAGAAGAGACTGGTAACCTAATTCTTCGCCCTGGGAATATTCCAGAAAGTAGGATAGATTACGCATACTGGAAGTTAGAGGAAACCTCAGAGATGCTATATATTACAGGTAGTTTTTGGGAGGATTTTCAAGTAGATATTCTTCCAGAAGATGCTTTTGTTTATGTAAATGATGAAATGGTTGAATATAGGGATGGTAAACTTCGTCTTCCTTTAGGAGAAAGCAGTCTGAGACTGGTTAGGGAAGGCTTTGAAGACTGGGAGGATTGGGTAAACCTCCCAGAAGATGAGCCACTTAGCATACGGCTTGTCCAGGGTGTTCGAGTTTCGGCATACGATGCAGCCAACCCGGATAATCCAGTAGAGGCATCTGTTAGGGTGAACGGAAATCTTATTGAAGGAAGGACTCCTCTGACCCTTCCTATTGCTGCTGGTAAGAATAATCTTGTTTTTTCTGCGGTGGGTTACTCAGATAGTCTGCTTGAATACAATTATTCTGAAGAGGAAGCTGAAGCTGAAATTTCTGTAGCCATGACCAAACAAGTATTTAAAAAAGCAACAGTAGAAGTCCTGCGTCTTCCTGGAAACCGGCCTGTTTCTGGGGCTACCGTTCGCATAGGAAGACGATCCCTTGGTCAAACCGATGCCAGAGGACGGTTGAATGTAAATCTTGCCGCTGGAAGGCATGTACTAATAGCGGAGGCAACCGGCACTGAAGCCAGGAGATCTATCAACTTAATTTCTGATGGAGATCTCATTCGCATAGAGCTTCCTCCTCTGCCTGAGCTTGCTGCTGATTCGGAGATAATAATTGATTCGCGCCCACACTATCCAGGTGCCATTATTTTTGTCAATGGAGAGTCTGGTGGTGATACACTAACAAGGTTACCTAATCTCAAGCCAGGGACCTACTCTATAAGGATTGAACATTCTTCATTTGGATATTTGGAAAGAGAGCTTGATCTGCCGCCTTCTTCCCGCAAGATTATCAATTTGGATCAAGAGGGGGAATTTGTAATAAGATGAAACTAAGACAGGTATATACTTTAATAGCGGCCTTCATTTTTTTTACTGGATCTCTTGCAGCCTCCGAGACTCTTAGGAGATATAATGATGCTCTTCAATTGTACAGAAGTCAGAATATTCCCCGAATGAGAAGAGTGGCTGAATCACGGCTTGCTGCTGAACCCGGCAATGCACAGGCACTGATGCTACTCGAAAAAGTAGAGGTTTTTGAAGGGCGTCTGGAAAAGCTCTATGATGCTCTTAAAGGTGAGGCGAGTACTAATCTTAAAGATGGTAGCTATAAATCGGCCGAAGAGAAAGCGGAGGTCCTGCTTGAGTTCAAACCAAATGATTCTTCTGTCGGTCGTATTCTTGAAGAGGCCTTGAAGGGAGAATCAAGCCCAGTTTTTCCCGAAAAGCCACAGGATATTAAGGAAGCTACAGAAGAGGATTCCGAACTGAATTTTCAAGTTAAGGTTGGATATGAATACCTCTCCAGTGGAGACTTATATGGGGCCAAGGTCATCGCCGAATCGCTTATGGAGCTTTATCCTGGAAACTCTCAAGTAATAGGCTTAAAAGAAAAATATGATTCTGAAATAGCTTCATACATATCAGATGCAGACAGTTTGCTGAGATCTGGAAATAGGGAGGCTGCTCTGGAAAAAGCCTCGATAGTTCTTGAAATAGATCCCTTTAATGCAGAGGCCTTAAGGATAAACGAAAGAGCTAGAGATGCAGGAAGAGAAATAGATGATGCCCTTGCTGAGTTTAGTCAATATATCTATGCAGGGAAACTAAAAGAGGCATCAGACACACTCAATTTCTTGATGGATAAATCCCCTAATAGTGCCAGTGTTCAAAATGCCGCTAAAGACCTTGAAGAAACTTTGCAGATAGAACTTGAGCGCTTGAGAAGATACTTTGAAAGTCGTCGCATTTCAGAGGCTGCCGAACTTGCTTCTTATCTCCAGGGTATCTTTCCAGAGGATAAGGGTCTGAAAGCCTTATCCAGCGAGATATCTCAGGCTCTCGATAGAATTAACGAGGCTATCAGCGAGGCCTTCACTGAGGCAGAGCTGGCTTATAAGAATAAAGATTTGACAAAGGCTAAGAGAGAATTGGATATGCTACTTGTCTCCAACCCTCTTCATGCAGGTGCACTGGAACTGATGAATAAGATACTTGAAGAGGAAGAGCAGACCGCAAGATTTTTTGAAGATATCGAGACTGAGATTTATGCTCGTAGATTTAGAGATGCCCAACAGCTCATTGATAGTGCTGTAGAGAGGTATCCAGGAGATGAAAGGTTGGATGGCTCCAAGAGCCTGCTTGATCAAGAAATAAAGAAACTTTTAGATGATGCAAAATACTATGAAAGAAATATGGAGTTTGAAATTGCTTCAGAATTGGTAGGGATTCTTTTGGAATCCTATCCAGAAATGAGTCAGGCAATATTACTGAAAGATAGGATGCGCGAGGCAATTTTCTTTATTGCGGACAGGAAAAAGGCTGCCTACGAAGAAATAGAAGCTTTTGCTATTGATAAGGCTTGGGATATCTTTGATGAGCTAAATTTTGCATACTCAGGCCTTTCGGAAATTGAAGAGCTTAGGGTTGATATCAAAAATGCAGAAGATAGGATTATTAGAGAGCTAAATACTGCCGACAAGGAGCTTGTAAAGGCGGATGAACTCTATACAGCGAGAAACTATAATTCTGCCTATGACATGCTTGAAGGTATTCTCTCAATTGAGATAGTAAAAGAAGCTGGATTTCTTGAAAACGAAAAATCAAGTACTACTGCAACAATCACGCCTTCTGGGGCCTTAGGCTATTTAGACAATTATAAACGGGCAGAAGATCTGATAACGGATTATGAAATGCAGGCTGCTTATGAACTTCTTAAAAGTATTTATTCTTCGGAAACTGTGCCGGATGGTGTAAGATTTAATTCAGTTCTTTTGGGGGCTTTTTCTCTAAACTTCCTAGAAAAAGAAGTTTTGGCTTATAGCGAATTAACATCAGTAATGAGGGAAATTAACGACTATGACCGGTCTATTGAAAACTTCCCTATGTATATCAGTCTTGATCCCTCTTTTATGGAGCTTTACGAGACTGTCTCAAGTAATATGCAATACCACACTGATTATCTTTCTGGAAGGGCTCTTGAAATGTTTAAAGAAGCCTCATCACTGAAAGCTCAGGTAGGGGAAATTTACGACAGGCTTAGGAAGGCAGAGGAGGATTTTTATACACGCGCCCATAACCTTGCGGACCAGTATTTCAATAGGGGCGATATGTTCTCTGCTTTGAATTCTCTCAGTGATATTTTTCGTTTTGACCCATCTAATGAAAGAGCTCGAACCCTTTATGAAAAGGCTCTTGAAGGACTTGCTGGTCAGCTTAGGATACCAGCGGGTGAGGACAGGGAAACTCTTCGAGAGGCAGTAAACGAATATAACAATACTAACTTCAAAAATGCAATCCGTCTGCTGCGGCGCCTATCAAAGTATGAGCGACAGAGTATAGATGAACTTATTAAGAGGGCCGAGGTTCATTCTGGGGAATCAAAAAACCGGAGCAAGGCCGCCCGTGAGCTCTCAACAGCAGAGCAATATATAGAAGACAATTATCTCCGCCGGGCTGAAGAATCTGTAGTTAATGCGGTTATGCTAGATAGAAACAACCTTAAAGCAGAGCTCCTCTTAGAAGAAATAAGATATAGACAGGGCAGGTAGAATTGTGAAGATAAAGGGATACGCGATTATCCTCTTTCTAGCAATTGTTTTTACATACTCTAATACGCTCTTTAATCAGTTTACCAATGAAGATGAGTATCTTATTACCAACAACTCTTTTGTTCAAGATATTGAAAATGCAAAGGAGCTCTTCAATCCCAAACACTTCTTAAATCCCATTCCAATTCTAAACGGAGCCCGTCCTTTGACGGTATTTTCTCTTATGCTGGATCATCATATTTATTCGGGGAAACCCCTGGGATTTCATCTGACAAATATACTTATTCATTCACTTAATGTTCTTTTAGTATTCGCCCTCTTTCTTTTATTTAAAACACCCCCTGGCCATTCTTTTTTTATGGCTCTTTTATATGGTATTCATCCGCTTGTTGGCGAAGTTGTTAATGTCCCAGGATTTAGGGCAGATTTATTGATGGGATTTTTTGCGCTCTCTTCATTATTGGTTTTTCTTAAATACGCTAGTGTCCGTAATATTCGGGCTATTATAGTGGGTCTTATTCTCTTTCTTTTCGCAGTCTTCTCAAAAGAAACTTCCATTATGCTCTCATTGATTCTTTTTTCCTATATGCTTATTTACCAGAGAAAAAATTCTAAATTGAAAGTCTTGACTGGTCTACTTGTTATCATATCGGGCTTTTTTGTATTTAGCTACTGGCTAGGCCGCTATGCCTATAAAGCGCATGGTCTGTTTTATGTTAGTATTTTAGACGGTATTAGTCCGATGGATTCCATTTTTAATTATTTGGGAGCTGTTTTCGTTCCTATTTTTATGTATTTTAGAAATATTTTCTTTCCCTTCATGGTCAACTTTGAGTATCAGTTGAACATTGGTACTCTTAGTATCGCCTATATCTTCGGTATCATATTAACTATTCTTTTCTTTTGTTCTCTTATTTTTGCCAAAGACAAAAAAATCAAGTTTTTTCTTTTATTCACTCTTTTCTTTTATCTTCCTGCCAGCAATATCATACCGCTTCATAACACACTATCAGACAGATATTTCTACCTGCCATTGATTGGAATGATATATGTGATTTATAGGTTTACATGGGGAGTTTTAGATAAATTTTCAGCTGGAGAAAGAAAAATACTCGGAATAAAACTTAAGCTTTTTCCTCTTTATATAGTGCTTACATTTCTTATGATAATTTCATTTAACCGTAATTTCACCTTCTATGATACCAGTAGCTTATACAAGAGGGCATTCTTAAGAGCCCCAGAAAATCCCCGGAGCGCCTTTAATTATGCCATGGCAGCCCACAAAGAAGGCAGCTACCTGGAATCGACTATAGTACTGGAGCACTTCACTCGCACCTGGCCCAGGATTGATGCGGCTGGGGTCTGGCATATCTTGGGACGAAATTATTTCTATCTTGGGGATTTTGAGAAGGGAATCATGTATTTCAAGAGAGCAATAAGAATTGAGCCCAGGGATGAGATGATTGAGGAGTTTGGCCAGTTATTGAGCGAGATTGATTACCAGGGATAGAAACAAGCATCAAAAAATGTTAAAATGATATTTTAAATGATATGGCAGAAATAGATAAATATTTTAAGGAACTCTTGCTTCTAACCAAGCAGAAGTATGCTTCGGACCTTCATCTGTCCGTAGGATCACCTCCCTATATCAGGGTTGACGGCGAAATATTTCCGCTGGCCCTGCCTGCGCTGGCATTTGGCGACTGCAAAAGGATGATATATAGCATTATGAGTCCCCAACAGATTGAAATATTCGAAAGAGATAAGGTGATAGACTTTTCATTTGGGGCCAGAGATTTAGGGCGCTACAGGATAAATGTCTATAGTCAGCGTAACTCTATAGCTACCGCAATAAGAGCCGTATCTGATGTTATACCTACTATGGAGGAACTCGGATTAGATTCTGAGGTAGTCAAGTCTCTCTGCGCCCGTGCCAAGGGTATGATACTTGTTGCAGGAGCAACTGGAAGCGGTAAATCAACGACTTTAGCTGCAATGGTGGACTATATCAATAAGACTCGTAAGTGTCATATACTTACGATTGAGGACCCCATAGAGTATATACATAAGAATATCAATAGCCTTATTCACCAGAGAGAGCTTAGCATTGATACCATGAGTTTTTCAGATGCGACAAAATATGCACTCAGGGAAGACCCCGATGTAATCCTTATAGGTGAATTGAGGGATTTAGACACAATTAATGCCGCTATGGTCTTAGCGGAAACGGGTCAGCGTGTTCTATCCACTCTGCATACAGGAGACGCGACCGAATCTATCCAAAGAATGATAAATATTTTTGATGCCGGACGCCAACAGCAGGTTATTATTCAGCTTTCCTTTACCTTGATTGGGGTTCTAAACCAGCTCTTGCTTCCGCGCTGCGATACTAGTGGACGGGTCCTTGCTACGGAGATACTTCTTATGACTCCTGCCCTTAAAAATGCAATTAGAGAAAGAAAGTTTGAGACTATATATTCAAATATCCAGATGGGGGCCCAATATGGTATGAAGACTATGAATCAGTCCTTGTTTGAGCTCGTCAGTCAGGGTATGATAACTAAGGATTTGGCCCTTAGTAATACGACTAGAATTAAAGAGCTGAGTACCATGTTAGCAAATATATAGGAGAGTGAGGGGGAAAAAATGAAAAGATATAAATATAAAGCAAGAGATCAAGAGGGAAAACTCGTTTCAGGCTTCAAAAATGCCCTATCTCAGAAAGAAGTGGCTGATGCTTTAAATAGAGAAAATCTTATAGCTGTCTCAATAGATGAAGTAAGGAGAGCAAAAAAAAGTAAAAAAGCTAAGTCAGAGACTTCCAATACAGGAAAGGGAAAGGTATCCCCCCAAGAAGTGGCCATATTCTGTCGCCAGCTGACTACAATGCTAGGAGCAGGGGTCAGTGTTGCAGAAGCCATAGAGGACTTAGGTAAGGCAGAGAATAATCAAAAATTTCAAAATGTTCTTATGCAGGTAGTGGCCGATGTCAGATCAGGTTTAGCATTGACCGAGGCATTCAGCAAGCACCCTTCAGTATTTAGTGATCTCTTTGTTCATATGCTTAGCTCTGGTGAAGAGAGTGGTAAGCTTGCTCAGGTATTGGAGGATTTGGCGATTTACCTTGAGAAATCAGTTAAGCTTAAAAATCAGGTGAAATCTGCAATGATGTACCCCTCATTTGTAGGTGGATTTTTTCTTTTAGTGTTATTTGGACTAGTATTTTTTATGGTGCCCATGTTTGAGGATTTATTTTCATCATTTGGTGCGGAACTTCCCGGACCCACCCAAATTACAGTAAATATTAGTAATGCTCTAATAAGCAACCTGCCTATAGTTGTCGTTCTTCTGGTCTTAGCAATTGTAGGTATTAGAGCGGCCTACAAAACAAAAGGCGGAAGAATGTTTTTTGATAAATTAAAAATTTCAATTCCGGTGTTCGGACCTCTGATATTAAAAGTTACTATGTCTCGTTTTTTCCAGACTCTGTCGACGCTACTTAAGAGTGGTATTGATGTAATAGGATCTCTTGATGTGGCTGCAAAGGTCTCAGGTTCTGCTCCGGTGGAAGATATTGTTATGAAAGTTAGAACCGGAATAGTGGAAGGCTCCAGCCTCTCTGAGGAACTGGAAAAGTACGATATTTTTCCCAGATTGACCGTGAGTATGGCAAGTGCAGGAGAGAAGTCTGGTGCACTGGATGACCTTCTTGATAAAATTTCAGACTATTACACCGATGAGGTGGATGCTGATGTAGCAGGTCTTAGTTCATTGATAGAACCTGTAATGATTGTCTCTCTAGGGCTCTTGGTAGGGGTCTTTGTGATTACAATGTATCTGCCAATATTTCAGATGGCTGGCGTTATGGCAGGAGGATGATAGATTGAATAAATTACTTGTCATATTAGGGATAACCGCCGCTGGAACATTTGTGGTTTGGACAGGCATATTTGATAGTGTGGTTGAAAAAGTCGGTGGTGCAGTACCTCCTCCGGTAGTTATTGCTACACCTCCAGATCCTGGACATCTTCCCATTGCGCAGAGTCGACCTGAAGAAGCAGCTCCTGGGCTGAGGTTTCAGGGAGTGGTCTGGCAGGGCGGCGAAGCCATGGCCATAGTGAATAATGATATCTATAAAGAGAATGATTTTATCAATAATAACCGTATTCTCAAAATCACGGACTCCTATCTTTTAGTGCAGGGAAGAGTAAGGGAGTTCAGGTATAATCTAAGTACAAACTTTTAAGGGGGATTATAAAAAGTTTTTATGGGTGGTTGCGGGATTTATTCTCCATAGAATTTCATTCATACCATCACATCTACAGAGAAGGGGGCAGTCATCAAAGTCAATATTCTCATAGACCTCTTTCCTCTTATCAGATTCCCATATCTCCCTTAAAGAGTTTTTCTCTAAATCGCCTATGACGTATTTTTTAATTCCTCTCATATGGCAACAGATGTACATTTTCTTATCAGCTGCTACTACTGTTGCAAAATGATGACCATAGCATTTCCCATAAGACCGCTTACCGGATCCACTCATTAGTTTTGTATATTTACTTATGGAACAAAGTAAGCTGAAAGTATCAGTCGAATAACTGGCTGCTTTAGAAAGATTTTCGAGAATTTTTTCATCCGCAAATTCATTGATTTCTTTGTCTTGCTCTCTCTTGAGAAGAGGTCTAAACTGTGCATAGTCAACACCAAGTTCGCGGCTAAGGACGACAAAGTTGAGCATATCGTCAGTCATTTCATCAAATGTCAAAAATCCCGTTCCAATTGTCACATCAGAACCTAATTCTTTTTTTATGCGGACAAGTTCTGCTATGTTTTCTTTAACTCTGTTGAAAACCTTCTCGCCCATTCCATGGGATATAGCGTAAAAACTTTCAGTTCCTGCATCAAGACTAATTCTAACCCAAGTGCAGTTCTCAACGATTATTCGGCACTTTTCAGGATTTAGTGCGTATCCGCTTGTGATAAAACCAGCATCTAAGCCTTTTTTGCGTACGTACTGGAGAACTTTTAAGGTGTCTGGATTGCAGAGGGGCTCTCCTCCACCGGTAAAGGTGATGGCTTTCCCACCAAAATCGTGTATTTGATCAACTATATCCTTTGCTTCATCGAAGGTTAGAGAAAAATTTGTACTTGTTCGGTCAGAGTATCCGAAGCAGAAAGGGCAACGGGCATCACAGAGGTTGGTCATATCTATCTCATAAGTGATGGGGCGGGATAGGCCCTTTGTCTTCCACTCATGAATACGGTCTAGATGGTTAAATATTTTATTTGGTGAAAATTGACTCATTGATTTTCAATTTAATCTTAATAATTATATGTAGAGCACTATTCTAATTAAATTGTCATAAATATGCAAGCCAAGCGAGGAAATATTTAGAAGATTGGGGTTGACATAGAGGGGGATTTATATAAAATAGAGCAGATGAATGTCGGATAATGTGAATAGGAACTGATATGGCAGTAAAAATTAGACTTAAGAGAACTGGAAGGCATAAAATGCCTCATTACAGGGTAGTAGCGATAGACTCAAGGAAAAGAAGAGATGGTCGCGTCCTTGAAGAACTGGGACATTATCATCCCACAGAAAGCGCACCTAATGCAACCCTAAATATGGAGAGGGTAGAAGCTTGGATTTCAAATGGTGCTCAGATGACCGATACAGTCCGTTCGATTTATAGGAACCTCAAAAAGAGTGCAACCCAAGAAGAGGAAGTTAAAACAGAAGCGCCCGTGAAGAAAGAAGCACCTGCGAAGAAAGAAGCGGCTGAAAAGAAAGAAGCGGCCGTAAAAGAAGAAGTTTCTGCAGAGGAAGAGGCGCCAGCAAAGGAAGAACCGGCTGAGAAAGAAGAAGTTTCCCCAAAAAAAGAAGAGGAAACTGAAGAAAAATGAAGGATCTGGTAATACAGATTGTTAAGAATATTGTAGACGATCCTGAGGCTGTATCTGCTCGCGAGGTGGAGGGGGAGAAAACTACCATGCTTGAGATAAGTGCCGCCTCTTCAGACATAGGAAAAATCATTGGAAGAAATGGCCGGACAATAAAAGCTATCCGGACTCTTCTAAATGCCGCCGGTGTCCGTCAAGGAAAACGGGTTACCGTAGAGATTTTAGATCCCAAATAGCCTAAAGGCTTTGAGGGGAAATTGATTCCCAGGATATGAGTGTAAAGTTTAATATACTTACCATTTTTCCCGGGGAAGTTAGGGCTTACACAGAAATCGGAATGCTCCGGAAGGCAGCCACCGGGGGTCTTGCAGAATATAATATTATAGACATAAGGGATTTTGCTCCTGAACCCCATAAAAAGGTAGACGATATACCTTACGGAGGTGGCCCTGGGATGGTCATTACCGTCGATACTGTGGTTAGGGCTCTTGAGAGTCTTGAGAATCCTGGTCTAAAAATATTGTTATCACCAGCTGGTAAAAAATATTCTCAGGAGGATGCAGCCCGCATTAGTAGGCTTGAGAGCATTACGCTAATATGCGGACGCTATATGGGAATAGACCATAGAATAAGAGAGTTTATTGACGAGGTGGTATCTGTGGGGGACTATATACTCTCTGGAGGGGAGCTGCCGGCTCTCACAATCATAGAGTCGGCAACAAGGCTTATTCCTGGGGTTCTAGGGGATGCCAGATCGCTTAAGGAAGATAAGGGTTATCCGATTTATACTCGTCCGCGGGTTTTTAGGGGACTTGAGGTCCCAGAGGTGCTTCTTTCGGGAGACCACGAAAAGATAAAGAAATTTAGAGAAGGGGAGGCCGCATATGGCAAGAATGATAGATAAACAGATAAAAAAGGACATACCGGAATTTAATTCGGGAGACCAATTAAAAATAGAGATGAAAGTCCGGGACCGAATTCAGGCATTCACTGGCCTGGTCATAGCAAAAAAAGGTTCAGGAATAAACCAAACTGTAACCTTAAGGAAAACCTCCTTCGGAATTGGAGTAGAGAAGGTCTTCCCACTTCATTCGCCTCTGATTGAAAGCATAGAAGTTCTCAGAAGAGGAAAAGTCCGGCGCGCTAAACTCTATTACATGAGAGAGCGTCACGGTAAGAAAGCCCGGATTAAAGAAAAAAAGTCTTTCCGTTAAATAATTATTCAGGTGGGAAGAGGGGTGAGGAGAAGGCCGCTTCTTTTCTGGAAAATTCCACCTACAAAATTATAGATAGGAATTGGCGTTGCCGAAGAGGTGAGATTGATATAATCGCCTACGAGGGAAAAACCCTTTGCTTTATAGAAGTAAAATATCGTAGGACTAATGACTTCGGTTCTCCAGCAGAGGCGGTCGATTTGCGAAAACAGAAGCAACTGATATTTCTTGCCCGAATTTACCTATCCATTAAAAATCCCGAGTTTGAGAGTATTCGTTTTGATGTAGTTGAGGTTACTCCTTCTGAAATCCGCCTCATAAGGGATGCATTCCGTCAGGATTAGTTTCCCAAGTAAAAGTTTGACTATAAACCCCTAATATAGTTAAATTAAATTATGCCTGTAAGCAAGATTACAAGTTTCGCTATTTCGGGCATTGACGCTTTCTTTGTAGAAGTTGAAGTAGATACAAGAAAGGGTATACCCGGATATACTACCGTGGGCCTACCGGATAAGGCTGTTTCGGAGAGTAAGAATAGGGTTACCTCCGCTCTTAAAAACTCTGGATTTGAAATCCCACCAAAAAAAATAACTGTAAACCTTGCCCCTGCAGATGTAAGAAAACAAGGTTCAGCCTTTGATTTTCCCATCGCCCTCGGAATCTTGGCTTCGCTTAATATTATACCTCCTGCCGCCCTAGAGGGATATTCTTTTGCTGGAGAACTCTCTTTGGATGGCTCTTTAAGGAGTGTCGCGGGAGCACTTCCCATGTCAATGGCTCTAAAAAAATCTCGGATAAAACGTATTATGCTGCCCTTGGTTAATTCACGAGAGGCGGCCTTGCTCCCAGAGGTGGAAGTCTTTCCTGTAAAAAATCTTTTAGAAGCTTGCGATCATTTTCTGGAAAATAAAATTATTAGTCCCCTAAATAACTATCAGCCCAAGGATGATTCATCCAGCTATGAACCTGGGATTGATTTTTCTGAGGTTAAGGGGCAGGAGTTTGCCAAGCGCGCTTTTGAAGTAGCAGCCGCTGGTGGACATAATATTATACTTAAAGGGCCTCCTGGGGCTGGTAAGACAATGCTTTCTAAAAGGATGGTAGGAATACTTCCGCCCCTATCACTTGATGAGGCGCTTGAAGTTACTAAAATTAATTCTGTACGGAGTACCCGTAAGAGAGGGACAATGATTTCAAGGGTTCGTCCTTTCAGGGCTCCGCATCATACAATATCTGATGTGGCTCTTGTGGGGGGAGGAAGTTTTCCTAAACCTGGAGAGGTGACACTTGCCCACAGAGGTGTGCTTTTTTTAGATGAATTTCCGGAATTTAAGAGGGGGGTGGTAGAGGTAATGCGGCAGCCATTGGAGGATGGTTATATCAGGGTTGCCCGCGCTCAGGATAGGGTAACTTTTCCGGCTAGTTTCATGTTGATAGCGGCTATGAATCCCTGCCCCTGTGGCTATAAGGGTTCCCCTGGTGGGGAGTGTACTTGTACTCCTGCCAAGATTGCTGCATATACTTCAAGAATTTCTGGGCCGATTCTTGACCGCATAGATATGCATATAGAAATGCCTCCGGTCAGAGTTTCCGATTTGAGGAATTTGGCTAAAGGCGAGCCTTCGGCTCAGATTAGAGAGAGAGTAATAGCTGCCAGAGCAATCCAAGAAGATAGATATGATGGCCTTCCTGGGGTTTATACAAATGCACATCTAACTGGAAGGTGGATAGAAAAATTCTGCTCTCCTGATGCCGCCGGCTCACTACTTTTAAAAAGAGCCCTAGATAAATATGCGCTCTCTGCTCGTGGTTATTCCAAGATACTTAAACTATCAAGAAGTATTGCCGACCTTGCCGGTGTAGAAAATATAAGAGAGTCGGACGTGGCTGAGGCCCTTCAGTATAGAATACCAATTGAAAATAGGACGCGAATAAGAAAGGAATTGTAAAGTGAAAGAAGAAATTGAATTTAAGGATTTTATGAAACTGGATATCAGAATTGGGCGTATTATATCTGCAGTTCCAGTAGAGGGGGCTGACAAGCTACTTGAGCTAAAGGTTGATTTAGGCCAAGAAGAGCGAACGCTTGTGGCTGGAATAAAGAAATCTTATTCCCCAGAAGAACTCATAGATAGAAAAATTCCGGTTTTAATCAACTTGGCCCCTAGAAAAATAATGGGGATAGAGAGCAAGGGCATGATTCTTGCTGCCGTAAATGAAGGAGAAGCGGTTCTTTTATCTCCGGATAGGGATATCCCCGAGGGGAGTAGATTAAGCTGATTAGGAAGCCTAAACTAGTAATAAAGAAAGAGGTCTAAGCATGCAGGAGATATATTTGGGCGGGGTTGGGATGACAAAATTCGGCAAGCGGTCAGAATCTGTGGTGGACCTTATGGTAGAGGCTGGACGAAACGCCATGGAAGACGCCGGCGTAGAAAAAGTTGACGCGGTTTATGTCGGTGTAATGAGCCCAGAAAAGTTTTCTGGTGAATCAAATATTGCCTCAGTTATTACAGATCGCCTGGGCCTTGTCCCGGTCCCCGCGACAAGAATAGAGACTGCCTCATCATCTGGCGCGGCCGCATTTGACGAAGCTATCTATGCCTCTGCTTCGGGGTATTTTGATAAGGTTTTGGCAATAGCTGGTGAAAAGATGACGGGAGTCTCCACTGTGCGTGCTTCAAAAATCCTATCGGAAGTCATACCTCCTCAGGAGAGAAAATACGGATCCACCATGCCTGCGCTTGCGGCCTTGGTTACTAGAAGGTATATGCATGAGTATGGTATGGAGGAGGAAGATTTTGCCCATGTGGCAGTCAAAAATCATTATAATGCACTCCACCACCCTTATGCGCATTTTAATAAAGAGGTAAGTCTGGAGGATGTAATCAATTCAAGATATGTCTCTGATCCTCTTAAACTTTACGACTGTGCCCCTATATCAGATGGGGCAGCCAGTATACTTCTTACTAGAGAGAAAAGTCAGGTTATGCTGAAAGGCCTGGGACACGGAAGTGATTATGTAGCCTTATCTGATCGGGATTCACTCACTTCTTTTGCCTCTACCCGTGCTGCCGCAGAAATGGCCTATAAAATGGCTGGGATAGGACCAGAGGATATTTCTTTTGCTGAACTCCATGATGCATTCACACCTTTTGAAATAATAGGAAGCGAGGATGTGGGGTTTTTTCCACGAGGGCGGGGTTGGATAGCCGCCGCTGAAGGGATTACCGCTCGTGACGGCCGCTTCCCGATAAATCCTTCCGGGGGACTGAAGGCCAGAGGTCATCCGGTTGGAGCTTCTGGCTTAGCTCAGATTGTAGAGGCAGTCTGGCAACTAAGAGGAGAGGCTGAAGATCGGCAAATTCCGAGAGATATGCGTTATGCTCTAACACAGTCTATAGGTGGTTTTGCTACAAATAATATGGTGATAATACTGGAGAATACCAAATAATGAAGGGTAGGATACTCACACACACAAGCTTAAGAGTCGTCCCTGAAGGGTATTCTTCGCCGCTTGATATCTGCTTTGTTCAGACAGCAAAGGGAACTTTTCTTGCCTATTCTCCTAAGAATTCAAAGGTTAGGATAGGTCAAAGAGTGACCCTAAAAAAGCAGGGAAAACATTACTATGCGGCGGAGAGAAAATTTCTGGGATTGATATAAAAAAAAGCACCGGCATCGGGGGGTGACGCCGGCGCAGTTTTTTATTTTAGATTAAATTAGAGTTTTTTGTCAAGTATTTTGACAGCTTCAATAGCAACACTAATTGCTTCATCTATTCCCACCTTTTTTTCGATAGGTTTATCATCGTAGGTTGTACCTATAATAGCGAGAATTTCTCCTGCCATTTTTTTCTTGATATAGGAAAGGATGAATATAGCCGAGCTCTCCATAGAAGTGGCGAGGACCCAGGATTTGTACCAGGCATCCCAGCGCTCTTCATGGTATTTTCCAAGAGGAAGATCCATATTTCCTTCTGTATGGAAGGCATCCTTACAGTGTACGATTCCCGGATGAGCCTTTACATTTAATTTCTCGGCGGCTTCGATAAGAGCGTTTGTAACTCTAATATCGGCAACTGCTGGAAATGATAGGGGTACATACTGGCGTGAGAAACCGTCTTCTCTGACCGCTCCTGTAGATACAACAACATCACCCAGAGCAACTTCTTTCTGAAGAGAACCAGCTGTTCCTATTCTGATAAATACTTCTGCTCCTACATTTACCAATTCTTCCATGGCAATTCCTGCTGAGGGGCAACCAATACCAGTGGATGTTGTGGATATTTTAATTCCATCAACTGTTCCTGTGAAGGTCCTGTATTCCCTATTGAAGGCGACCTCTTTTGCATCGTCAAAATAAGAGGCAATTATTTCTGTTCTGCCTGGGTCTCCTGGCATGAGAACGTACTTACCAATATCACCCTTTTTAAGTCCGATGTGATACTCAACACTTCTGTCGATTTCTGTCATTGTTTTACTCCTTTATTTTACCCTTAAAACTCGAAAGCTACTATCCTGCAAATACAGGACTCAAGCTCAATTGCCCTCCAAGGGAAGGCACCAATCCATATCCTTCTGTTGGATAGTTTGTTAATCTCTCCACCAAGGTTTTCCGCATGGATTATTCCTTCAGGAAAGAGCTTGATATGCATTACCTGATAGAATTCTTCCTCAGGAAATACTTCCTCCCAAGGCTTGCCGAGTTTTTTCTCTGCTTCTTTAAATAGTTTTGGATGCCAGTCTCTTAATATTGTATTCATAGGATGGTCGGCACTTCCGCAATCTACTCCAATCCACTTAAACTTTTTTTCAAGAGCCCATTTGTGAAAATCCGGACTGGGTCCAGGATGTTTTACAAAATATCTGAGTTCATCAGACTCGGGCTGATCCCAACTATAACGGTGGTAGCCAGTATTTATAATAAGGATATCATTTTCCCTAATATCTGCCTTGGATTCAAGCATCTCTGGGGTATAGAGACTGTAATCTTCCACCATGTCGGAAATATCAACGACGACCCCGTCTCCACACCACTCTTCCAAAGGAACATCACCTATAGTGCGTCCGGATGCGTGGAAATGGATTTCTCCATCCATATGAGTTCCCACATGATTGGAGGTATTAATTATTTGTCCGTTTGCTCCTTGCCCCATATGCGCTCCCGCTATTCTTTTAAAATATTGGATTCCAAGTGGCATGTAGCTGGGCCAGGGGGGAGTGTGAACACTCAGCCTCTGCGTTAAATCATACATTTTTTTCATAATTAGCTCCTCTCTATATTTAATTCTCTTATTGTTTTTGTCTTGGCGACAAGTTTACCTTTGGATATGACATAAAGTCTATCCGCCAGGTTTCTGAATGCCTCCTGGACACTCTTTGCGTCAAGCACATTCAGGTCAGCCGGTGCGCCTTCGGATATTCCGTAGTCCTTCAAGTGAAGGATTTTCGCGCTTGAGAAGGTCGGCATATCAAAGAGCTTTTCTATCTCAGCGGGCTGGGTGAATTGTGCAGCATGGGCCAAAAGCATACCTACTTCCAGCAAATCTTCTCTTCCCCAGGTTGGGTAGAAGGTATCTTTCAGACAGTCCTGACCGTAGGCCACATTAACGCCGGCTTCCATAAGCTCCTTAACCCGCGTAATCCCACGTCTTATGGGCTGCTTGTCGTATCTTCCCTGAAGCATGAGGTTTGTTGCCGGATTTGTAATCATATGCATGCCAGCATCTTTTACCATTGATATTACTTTTGCAGCATAGCTGTCGTTATAGGCAGCCAGTGCACAGGTGTGTCCGGCGGTTACTCGCTCAAACCATTTGTTTCGTATGGTTGAAGCTGCCAGATATTCAAGGGTCCTTGCTCCGTCATCATCTGTCTCATCAACATGCATATCTATATCAGCATCAAATTCTTTGGCTAGTTTAAAGCAAAAGTCAATATGGGCTACTGAGTCTGCATAAGTGTACTCGTTGTAGGGCATTCCGCCTACGACATCTGCACCTTTCTTCATGGCTTTTTTCATCAGGTTTTCACAGCCGGGATCTTTTATTATTCCTTCCTGAGGAAAGGCAACAATCTGAAGGTCTGCTACATGAGCATAGTTCTTTTTAACTTCAAGAAGACCCTCCAGTCCCTTTAGTTCAACAATTGAATCGATATCCACGTGGGTACGAAATTTAGTGACACCGCTAAGAAGTCCAAGCTCAATTACTCTGGATGCTCTTGAGACAATTTCTTTGATGGTATAATTTTTCTTCTTATTCCATATTATCTCAATAGCTTCTGTCAGGGTCCCACTAACATTTTCTCTGACTTCTTCAGCAATAAGAGCCTTATCCATATGCAGATGAGGATCAATAAAGGAAGGGGTTACTAGTCTTCCTTCAGCGTCAATGGTCATTGCTACATTTTGCTCAATTGCTTCTGTTTCCTCAGAATTTGCAGGAATAATTGCTTGGATTATTCCATCTTTAATTCCGATATTTACCTGGTACTGCTTGTCTCTGAGCAGGGCATTTTTAATTAGTATATCCAATTTATTTTACCTCCATATACTCTAATGCATCTATAAAAGAGCTTTCCGGAGCCCTGAGAATTCCGGCTCCCACCTGACCGATACCAGGTTCTTTATGAGCAATCCCGGTATTTATAAAGGGGAAAATCCCCGTTTCCAGTACTTTTAATATATCCACTCCAGTTGGAGTTCCCTTGAAATCCATCTGTGGAATCTGGAATACTGTGCTTTCACCATGAGTGATAATTCCCATTTCTAGTGTGAAATTCATGGCGTCAGCAGGAGTACCACCAACAAATTTTACTATGGCCGGTGCCGCCGCCATAGCGAATCCTCCGATTCCAACTATTTCGCTAATAGTGGAATCTCCTATATCTGGATTTGCATCCTCCTGGCTAAAACCAGAGAAAAAGAGACCTTTGGGCATCCCTGAAGGTGCAGTAAACCATTTATCTCCACATCCTGCAACCCTAATACCTATTTCTGTCCCATTTCTTGCCATTGCTGAAAGGATTGTTGAATTGGGCAGACCCAATATGGTGTCTGCAGTTGCCTTGCAAGCTGCCATAGAAAGGTTGAGGTAAAAGTGAGGATTGTTTCCAATAAAGGTGAAGATATCCAAAATAGTTTTTTTGTCATCTACAGTTTTCAGCATCAATTCTGTCAGTTCTTTCTGAAGCAGGTTGGTGGCTGCAACATTCCTATTATGACATTCGTCTCCCATCTGCAGGGCTTGAGCTGTAATTGTGGATACATTAAGTGGGCTTTCGGACGCCGCTATTACTTTTCTTAAGGTTGGACCCAAAACCTCATGCATCCAGGTGAGTCTTTCTATTACATCGTCGCTATAGGCTCCGAATCTAAGAACTTTTCCCAGACCCTCATTGAGTGAACAGTAGGCGGTGTTGCCAAATGTTTTATTCTCTACGGCCCAAACATACATTGATGGAGAGAGAATACCTGCCATGGGACCAACTGCAGAGTGGTGATGGCAGGGGGAGAAAGAAACTTTTCCTGATGAAAGCATTTCCTCTGCTTCTTCCACATTTTTCGCCCATTTTTCGTAAACGCAGGCGCCCATCATGGCTCCCCGCATGGGCCCGCACATGTTTTCCCAAGTGACCGGAGGGCCAGCATGGTAGAGATTCATTCCTTCATCTAAACCTTCAACTGCTTCCCTGGCTGGTAAAAGATCCATCAAAAAGGGTTGGGCGGCATTCAATCTTTTGAAGGCTTCCTCATTGGCTTTTTTGACTTTTTCCGATGAGGCAAGCTCATCTAATATTTCCATAAGCTCTGGAGGAGCTGAAGGGGGACGGTAGTCAAGATTAACATAGGAAGTCTGTGTTTTCTTTAAAGCTTCAGTGAAATTTTCCAGTCCGATATTTATTAATTTTAAATTTTTATCAAGTTTCATTTTTTTCTCCTTATGACTTGTGCAGAGAATCTTGCTGCTTGAGCATTGGTCGGTAGGAGGATTACTCCCAGTTCTTTGAGAATTTCCGTTTGTCGACTAAAATTCTGCGGGTCAGCATCGGTACCGCAGACGCTGGCGACCATAAGTTTTTTTCCTGCTAGGGATTTTAGTGTTTCGGCCATTTCTGAGGCAGGGTCCGGGTGGGCTCCATAGCCCAAGACCAAATCAAATAGTATGACTCCAACCTCTGGATCCATTGCCTCTTCAAGGATTCGTTTGTTTCTAAGGCTTAAGTCAATCATAGGATGGGGCCGGCCCTGAGTAAACTCGTCTGCTCCCATATCAAGTAAGGTGTTTTAAATACTTTTTGAAGAATCTTTAATTTTTCTTTCCTCTTTGTTCCCAGCGTTGGACCAAGGGTTGATTCCCTTGGAATACAAAATATCCAGTGCTTCGTCGCAGAGAGTTCCACCGGCGTAGAGTCCCCGAATATATTTTTCTTTTGTAGCCAGACGGCTGGCGGCTTTTTCTATGAGGTCTTCGACATTTTTCACAGTGAAATCTTTGAATTTGGGTTCTTTACCCTGGGAAATACTTACCGCAGCAAGTGCAGCCGCCTCAAGAGTCCTGGTATAGAAAATATTTTCTGAGGCTTCTCGGGCAGGTCTTCCAAGAAAGCAGGTGACTACAGGTTTTTGTGAGGCTTCAGCACGCTTAAGTATCTTTTTTTCAACTTCAGGATGGGGCGGTTTGGAGAGAAGAAGAATGAGATCAGTTTCTGGGTCTGATGCTAAATAATCAAGTGCCGTAAGCATGGTGATTCCTCCTACTTCCTGGCTAAGATCCCGACCTCCAGTCCCAAATGCCTGTGAGATGCCACCACCGAATTTTTCAATATTGACTGCGACTTCCTGCTGACCACTTCCTGATGCAGCTGCGATTCCGATTTTTCCTCTTTTAACGGAATTGGCAAATCCCAAAG
>JAAZFS010000111.1 GCA_012511615.1 Elusimicrobiota bacterium
ACCTATACCAGCGTGCACGCTGTACTCTCTTTACCAGTCAATGGGAGGAACCCTTCGGACTGGTGATGATTGAATCCATGGCAGCAGGTACTCCTGTTATAGCCCTTAGAAGAGGTGCTGCTCCTGAAGTTATAGTGGATGGCAAAACTGGATTCATTGTTGACACCGAAGAAGAAATGGTTGAAGCCACAAAAGAAGTACACAAGCTTTCTCCGGAAGACTGCCGGCGCCACGTTGAAGAAAACTTCTCCAACACTCAGATGGCTGAAAAATATCTCAGCCTTTACAAAGATATAGCTAAGTAATCTTGTCGATTTTTTCCAGGATATCTTTTCTGAAAATGGTACCTGGATAAGGGCCTATAGAATCTAGAACAGTCATACCAACCTCACGGGCAAAAAGAAGACATTTTTTCAGTGGCATCTTTTCCAGATAAGCTACAATAAATCCAGAAATAAAGGCAGAATTTGCACCTGCATAACCGGGAATACTTGTAGTGTTTAGATTTGGAATTTTGATGGTTCTCTTTCCTGGTCCGGTAGATACTTCATCATAATGCCCCTTCGCAATAAATACCACCAATTCTGCTCCCCAATCATGAAATGTTTTTATGCAAAGCTCTTTCAGTTCTTCCTGCTCCATATTATAATCAAACAAGTGGCGAGCACTTGAAAGTGATGGGAAGACTATCTTTACGCCATCACATAACTGAGCAAGAATTTCTTTTGCTTCTTCGCGATCACTCCAAAGTTGGGGCTGATAATTCGGCTGGACAGTAAGAATTTTATTCATACCTTTCCCCAATCGGAATGCCTTTCTTACCGCAGAACGAGCAGGCTCCTTTACAAGCGATGATAGAGAAGTATGAATTACTTTTGAATTTTCAATCAAAAGAGAATCTATATCGCTAATTTTAAGCTCACTGTCTGCCAGATGTATCCGCTGATAATCTGGAGTCCCTGAAGTCTGAGATAAAAAAGCCACAGATGTCTCAATGTTATCGCTATAGGATATATATTCTGTAGAAACACCGTACTTCTGGAGTTTCCTTGCTAGAAACTCACCAAAATGCCCCTTACCGAGCTTGGTAAGCAACATTGACTTTTTACTTAGTTTTGCTGAATACACGGAGACATATGCCGCGTTTCCACCTAAGTATTTTGAGAACATTCCAGAGTCAAGCAGAGAATCTGTTAGATCCGTCGAAATAAAGTCCACCACCGTCTCTCCGACGCACAATATATCAAACTCCAAATAGAGATTCTTCAGTGTTTTCAGCGAGATTTTAGGTTATTTCGAAGGCTTAAGAAAATACTTATCTATCTCAACTTGAAAGGGCTGGGTATAGGTTTTTTTCTTGTCCCAGCTTTTAAAGACTTCCAAATAAGACAGAGCCGTACACCGCCAGGTATACTTGTCTAATATTCTTTTGTAGCCTCTTACTGAATAGTCCTCCCATATCTCTTTTGAATTGATTAGCTTGTAAAGTCCTCCGGCAAGCTCATCAGGTAGATTCGGGTCGACAAGGATACCAAATTCCTCCCCTTTTTCTCTTAAACTTTCAGCTGGTCCTCCAAATTTTGTAGTAACAACAGGCAGACCGCAGGCCATTGCTTCCAAGGGAGCCAAGCCAAAAGGCTCATAGAGAGCCGCGAGGCAAAAGACTGAACCAGTAGAGGCAAAATACCTATACATTGCTGAAAGATTTCTCTGGCTATCTATTGAGAACATAGATATTTTTCCCCGTAAATTATAAACATCTACGAGGGAAAGAATCTCTTTTAAGACACCCTGAGTATCATCCTCACCCGGCTCCTCACCATAACTTTTAAGTGGGTTATTGTGTCCTTTGGTTATGATTACAAGGTTTGATTTTTTCTGTAAGGCTGAGCTTAAGCCGTATGCCTTTACAATGCCTGTAACATTTTTCTTAGGATCAAGCCGACTGGAAGATATTATTGCAGGAAGGTCCACCCTATCAGGATCGAGATCCCGTTTAAGTTTTGTCAGTATAAATTCGTTTAACTCTTTATCCATTCCGAGAATTGCTTCCTTATCAAAAACGCGAAGGGAAACACCCGGAGGAATTACAGAAAACTTATTTTCATCACCTGGCACCAAGGCCTCATTATAAGCTGTATGGGTATACTGACTAAAGCGCTCCTGAACTGTGCTTGTAACCACTTTAAAGGCCCTGTTCATACCTATTCTTTCTGCAGTCAGCCTAGAGGCGAAATTATAGGTATTGTTGTATCTCTCAATATTATATTTTGTAATATTGAATTTCTCCATTTTTTGCGCACCCAGGGAATGCCCAGTGAAAGTATAAGGAATTCCTGTCTTTTCTTTAAAATAGGCGGCAGCAAGACCACCGTCACCGTAATGAGCAGTGACAAAATCCGGCATTCTTTTTTCTTTCTTATAGAGTGCTATAAGTTTTTCGACATATTCCGGACAAATATAAGGCCAGAGCTCTTCCTTCTTTATAAATCCGCTAGGGCCAAAATCAATCCTTACAATCCGAATATTTTCTATCCCAGGATAATAGTCAAAATCTGCTTCAAATTCAGGCCATTCTGGGTCAACTATTTTTCTTGTCACTATATCCACTTGATGCCCCATTGCCGCCATTTCTTTAGCCAGCTCCTTGACATAAACCAGCTGACCGCCAAAATCCGGATGAGAGGCCCAATAACTCTCTGCAGGATCGAAATTTCCTTGTGGGTTTAAAAATGATAAAAACATGGCGTATTAATAGTATCCGCCGAGAAAATCGGCAATTATATCGTCGCGGGTTATAATTCCCACCACTTTCCCTTTATCTATGACTGGCAACCTTCGAAAAGAGTGCTTGGTAAATATTTCGGTTAGTTTTTCTAAATGTTCGTTATGTTTCACTGTTATTACATCCTCCTCCATTATGTCAGAAGCTTTAAGACTGCTAAAATTTTCTTTTGAAAGAGCCTCAATGATAATTGTTTCCGAGACAATACCTTTCAACATATTGTCTCCATCTACGATTGGAATAATTGAAGCCTTATTTTCAGAGATAAGCCTCCCAATTTCTCCAATTGTGCTGTTTTCACCGGTCGTAACAAATTTTTCTTTTTTCATGATATCTTTTGCATACACCGTCATACCTGCATCCTCCTCAACTTTGATTGTTTTTAAGACACCAGCCTTAAGAATAATCTTTTTGCCATTTATATTTAACTCTTTACAAGAGGTTTCTCCGCTATATTTAATCTGAATTTTCTTATTAGAAACTTTTAATTTGTAAGGGGTTCCCTTATAATAAAAAACGAAGGCTATATCTTTTATAGTTCCAGGAAGTCGAGGAGTTATTTTTAAACCCTGCGAATTTACCCGTAGGCCAGCAAACCCCATCAGGACCGCCTGCCAGACTCCACCAAGGCTGGCTGCATGAATCCCTTCATTGGTATTACCGGCAATATCTTTCAAATCAATTGCAGAAGCTGCCCGAAAAAAAACATAGGATCTAAAAAAATCTCCCACTTCTGCAGCTATTATTGTATGGAAACAATAGGAGAGTGAGGATTTGTGAATGGTTCTATAGATATAATAATCATAATTTCTAAGTTTTTCTTTTTCAGAAAAATCGTCAGGAAAAAGCTGAAAGAGTGCCAGCACATCAGGTTGCTTGATAAGTCGGGTTTTATCTAGACCTATGCGCTCATAATACATGGGTATCTCCGGAAGAAAATACATATCATAATTACGGGCCTTATAATCTTTTAAGCGCATATAGCCATCAAACTGGTTAATTATCTTATAGGTGCTGGATTTTTTAAATGCTATATTATTCCCTATTTCTTCCCAGTTTTTAACAGTGCTAGCGTTTATTTTTAATTTTCTTAGAAGTGTTTTCAGTTTTTTTTCTTCTTTAAACTTTGAATACAATTCTGCTGCATACCTAAGGTTCCAAGCAGCCATATAATTAGTAAATGCGTTATCTTTTATATTTACATGAAACTCATCTGGACCAGTAATATTATCTATGTGATAAAGTTTATCTTTTTCGGAGTATTCAACTCGGCTGGCCCAGAATTTTGCAGTTTCAAAAACAATTTCCACACCAAAAGAATGCATAAACTCTATATCATCTGTTACAGAATAATAGTGGTATACACCGTAGGCAACGTCTGCAGTGATATGATGTTCATAATCCTGGGTAGTAACTTCTCCTATGGTGCCATCAATCGACTTTGCATAACGGGGAGTCTGCTCGTGTCCTGAAACCGTTGACTCCCAGGGATACATAGCCCCATCAAAGCCATGCTCACTGGCCCGCATTCTAGCCTGTGGAAGAGTGTTATATCTGAACATAAGTAGTTGACGAGCAGTTTCAGGCTGAGTAAATATAAAAAATGGAAGTATATATATTTCAGTGTCCCAGAAAACATGTCCTCTATACCCCTGTCCACTTAGGGTCCGAGCGCCGATACTGGAACTAGCAAATTCCTCACGCGCTGCTATGAGAAGATGATATATGTTAAACCTGATAGCCTGCTGGTTTTCCAAACTCCCAGTAATTTTAATATCCGTATCTTCCCATTCATGGGAAAAACACTCCATATGTTCTTTTAATAAACCTTCAAACCCCAATGCTACGCAATCTTTCAGTTCAGAAGTGGTTGCTTTTTTGATACCACTTACCGAAGTTTCATTAGAAGTGTAAATGGTAAACATCTTGGTAAAAGAAATCTCCTGACCACTCTCCAAAGAAAAGTCAAAAAGACTGCCATTGCGTGCAGTTGAAGAATTCTCGTAATCTATAACTTTATGTGTGCAATATCCGACTCGATGATTATGGGTATTAGTCTCAAACTCCATATAGTTACAGTCTCCGACTCTGGAAATTTTTGTCGCATTGTAATGGCGACGGCGCGGTAACATTAGCCCTCCGCTATTATAAACCGTATCATCCAGACGGTCTACTGAAGTCAGATTGGCTTTACCTTTTATAAGTTTCAGATTCACTTTCATAGCACCGGTATGTGGACGGGCCATCGAAAAGAATCTTATTGACTGATAAAGAAATTCTCTTTCCTTGGCATCTCGATAGAGTGTTTTTCTCACTAGAAAACCGTTTTTCATATCCAGAGTTCTTTTGTGTTCCAAAACTTTCATCGTAGATATGTCAAACTTTTCGCCCTCAACGGAAATTATTAGATGAACGGGATTGGGCAGGTTAATAATTTCTTCAACTTGAGCACCGGATTTGGCATAAAGTCCCTGAATAAAGGTTCCAGGATTAGATCTGGATGGATTTTCTTCATAAATACCTCTAGATCCGATATAACCATTCCCAAGTGTAAATACTGATTCTCTTGCGTTTTGCTTTTTAAAAACAAAAGAGTCTTCATTTACGTGAAACGAAGACTCTCTGGAAAGGTAATTATAAAAATCCATGCTCATATTATTAAATCTATTGTATATTTCATTGAGCCCTATTGAAGCATAAATACCCTATTTTGTCAATCTGATAAACCAAGGTTCAACAATGATTTGTTGACACAAGAGCCACAATCAGACAGTATCACTTAAAAGGCTATAATCTAATATCAATTAAGGGGGAAAAACATGTCAAAAGCAGTAATTTTTGATTTGGATGGAATAGTGGTAGACACTGTACCTATCCACTTCAAAGCTTGGCAGAAAATGTTCAAAGAATACGGTCAAGAATTTTCTTTTGAAGACTACAAGAAAAAAGTAGACGGAATTCCAAGAATAGATGGTGCTAAAGCAATTTTAACCGACATCAATGATGAGGAAATAGCTCTTGCAAGCCAGAAAAAACAAGATTATTTCAGAGAAGAATTAGATAGTGGTGAAATACCTATTTATGAAACCACCCTTGAACTTATCCAAAAATTGAAAAAAGAAAATTTCCCGCTGGCTGTTATATCTTCTTCTAAAAACTGCACCTATATTCTTAAAAAAATTAACTTGTTTAATGTCATGGATACTGTTGTAGATGGGAATCGCAACCTAAAAGGAAAACCTAATCCTGAAATATTTTTAACTGCTGCAAAAGAAATCGGAGTTCCCCCCTCAGATTGCTTGGTTTTTGAAGATGCTCTACTCGGAGTTCAGGCCGCTATTGCAGCAGGTATGAGCTGTGTCGGTGTTGATAGATACGATGATCCCAAGCGGCTTAAAGAAGCAGATTTAGTAATAAGCGACTTGGACAAAATTTCAATAAGTCAAATCAGAGAATTCTAATTTTTTGACTAATCTATCCATCCCCCACCAGATAGAATATCACCCTTATAAAAAACCGCTGCCTGACCTGGAGTAATGGCCCTCTGGGCATCCCTAAAAACAAGTTCTACCCCATCTGGCCCCTTGGGACTTACTAGGGCAGGAGCTGCCTTGTGGCGATATCTTATCTTTACCTTAAATTCTTCGGGTGATTCTAAGCTTTTCCTATCCAACCAGTTCAGATTATTAACTGAGAGATTTTTTAAGTAAAGGTCCTCATCAGAGCCAATCACCACCCTGTTTTCTACAGCATCTATCCTGATTACATAAACTGGACGGTTGTAGGCTCCCAGGCCCCGACGCTGGCCAACCGTATAAGAAGCTATTCCCTGATGCCTGCCAACTTTTTTGCCAGATTTGGTCACTATATCACCGGGCTTAAAAATATCTTTATTGATAGTAAATTTGCCCATATCTACCATCTCTTTTAAAAATTCCCGATAATCATCTTTTACGAAGCATATTTCTTGGCTTTCCGGGCGATCGTGGACCTCAAGCCCAAGTTCTCCAGCCATCTTTTTAATTTCCTCCTTACGATAATTCCCGAGGGGAAATTTAATTTTAGAGAGTTGATGGCTCTTAAGAAGAAAAAGAAAATATGATTGGTCCTTCCATTTATCTATTCCATTCTTAAGAAAACATACTCCGAATTTGTCCTGCTCAATTCTTGCGTAATGACCAGTAGCAAGAAAATCAACTCCCATATCAGCAGCTTTTTTCAATAGAAAATCAAATTTCAAACTACGGTTACAAACTGCACAGGGGTTTGGAGTTCTACCCTTGGAATATTCCTGGCAAAAATATCCTACTACTTTCTCATTGAAATTTTCTACACAATCAGAAATTTCAAGAGATATTCCTAATTTTTTGCTAACCTGATAGGCGGACTCTTCCGCCTCTTGGCTACAGCAGGAATTTCCCCGACCTGTTGTGTAAACGGGGAATCTCATCATAACGCCCCGAACATCATAACCTTCTTCAAGAAGCAAGGCAGCCGCAACAGAGGAATCAAGACCCCCACTCATTGCAAGCAGTATTTTATCTTTTGTTTTTACAGGTATTTATTTATACCAATTTTTTCCCTGCATCCTGTCCGCTAGATGAATGAAAAATTTCCTCTATTTTTATAAGAAGAGCCCCCTTTGCAGGAAAAACCTTTGAAACAGAACCCATCCACTTTTTTGCTTCCTCATATATTGGACCTTCTGTAAGATAAGTAGAGCTACCCTTTATCTGATAAGACTCCCTTTCAGTGCGTACTAAAATCGCAACTCTGGGATTGGCCAGTATATTGGAGAGGGTTTTATCCATATAATTATCCACAACAACTATGGACTCATCATCTAGAAGATATTTTGCCCCAACATTTGATATGTTTGGTATACCATCCAGTGAAGAGGTCGCCAACTGATGAACAGCTTCATTTACAAAAATATCCTTTACTTTTTCAGGTAATTTCATTTTTATTAGTCTTCCCTGATTAAGACGGCTCCCTTATCTGCGCTCTGGGCATCTCCGGCATATCTGGCAAGCCATCCGCCGGTCACTTTCGTCTTAAATGCTGGCATTTCTTTTCTTCGACGCTCAATTTCTTCCTCCGAGATATTTAGGTTAATCGTATTGTCATTTACATTGAGCTCTATTGGGTCGCCATCTTTTATCAAACCTATCTCACCGCCAGAGGCTGCCTCTGGTGAAATATGACCTACACATAGACCCCGCGTACCACCGGAAAAGCGGCCATCTGTAATTAGGGCGGCCTTTATTTCAGCACCTTTAATGGCTGCGGTCGGAGAAAGCATCTCCTGCATACCGGGCCCCCCTTTTGGCCCTTCATACCTAATTACTACTACATCACCATCTTTGACTTTATTATCTAAAATAGCTTCAAGTGCTTCTTCTTGAGAATCATAAACTTTTGCATGGCCATTAAAGTGCATCATGTCTTCTTCTACACCGCTTGTTTTAACCACAGATCCTTTACTGGCGATATTTCCAAAAAGTACAGCCAGCCCACCTTCCTCGGAAAAAGCATTTTCGGTGCTTCTGATTATTTCCCCATCTGGATCAGGAGAATTGAGAACATAGTCCGAAAGTTTTCCGTAGACGGTTTTTTCGTCTAATTTAAGTTTTGATTTCCCACTGTCATAAACAGATTTTAAGATTGTCCCCATTCCTCCAACCTTATCCAAGTCTTCCATATGGACTTCAGGACGGGAGGGAGAAATTTTTGTAACATTGGGAGTAAACTTTGAAAGCTCATTTATATACTCCAAGTCATACTCAATCCCGGCTTCATAGGCCAGTGCCAAAAGATGCAGGACTGTATTGGTAGACCCCCCCATGGCAAGATCCAAGATAAAAGCATTATCCAGTGAACTCTTGGTTAATATATCCAGCGGCCTTATATCTTCTTCCAAAAGCTCCAAAAGTTTTTCGCCAGACTTTTTGACAAGTTCAATTCTTGCTGGATTCAGTTCAAACTGTCTTTCCCCATCAGCGGCGCTTTTGGTTGCTGGAATTGTTCCATTACCTGGAAGAGCAAATCCCAGTGCTTCGCCTAAAATATTCATAGAATTAGCAGTAAAGAGACCTGCACAACTTCCATAGCCCGGACAGGCATTTTCTGCTAAAGACTCCAAGTCTTCCTTGGACATCTTTCCAGAAGTGTATCTACCCACCGCTTCAAAAATTGAAATCAGGTCAGTTTTATTGGAACCACAGCGCATTGGGCCCCCACTCACATATATTGCTGGGATATTCATTCTCACCATGGCATTAAACATGGCCGGCACAATCTTATCGCAGTTACCTATCCCTATCCATGCATCACAAGGATGGGCCCCTATTATTGTCTCTATCTGATCAGTAATAAGCTCTCTGGAGGGTAATGAATATTTCATTCCAAAATGTCCCATGGCAATACCATCACAGACTGCACCGCCTATATTTGTATACCATACATTAACGCCTTTTTTTTCCAGCTCTTTCTTCAGTGTTTCTCCCAGTTTATCCAAATGGGCGTGGCCTGGAATTTGGTTTGTGTATGAATTAATTATGGTTACAAAAGGCTTATCAACATCTGTAATTTTTTTTAAGACTCCTTCAGCAACCATCAATGAAGCTCCAGGAAGCATGTGGACTCCATCCTGATAGATTTTGCTACCTCTCTCTCTTAAACCGGTAATTCCTTCATTAATTTTTTTTGCGCTCATTCTATTTTCTCCTTATTGTAATTTTGTTGTTCCGTAAAGTTCCCTGCCCATTTTAATATATTTTTCAGTATTAGTTTTACCAAGCACATATTTCCTATGCCAATCTTCGCTGACAGGCATATCTCTATAGAGTTTTTTTCTACCAGCCTCAAGAAGCATTTTATCTTGTTTCATAAAATCTGCGGCGCAAACCACTTTATTTTTGCTCTCTGCCGACAAATCCTCCAGCCACTTTAAGCCCCGGCAATCCCTTAAGAGATGATGGTCAAGAATCACAGTGCCTATATTTTCAGATAGAAGCAAGGCATTTTCCCAGGCCTCCTCAATATTCTCCTTAGTGACCTCCGAAAGATAAAGTGGAGGACCATCGGCCAGAAGAATATCAGGAGCCCAATCCAGAATCACCTCGATCGCCTCCCTATTTAAAAGCTGAATATCGGATGCATGGACAAAAACAAAGCCATTTTCCTCCACCCGAGTCATCATTACAGTTTTTTCAATAGAACCGGGCTTACCATGCGGCAGAGGATCGGAAAAAGTCATAGGACCATAATGAGAACCCGGCGAATCTATCAAGTTAAAAACCGCGGCCAAATCATCATAGCGACGGGCCTTGTCGGGAGTGAGAAACTCCCGGCTTTTACTGCGAAAGACTACATCTTTTTTAACCCTCACACTATCTAGGCTTAACTGATAGGGGTTGGCATCTTTAAGAGGCACATGATCTCCATGGAAATGGCTTATCACAATATCGGTCGCCTCTTTTAAGCGGGCCAGTATCTTTGACCTAATCATCTCCCCTACACCTACCTGAAAAGGATGAGGAAGAAGTCCATCGCCCTTATATCCAAGAGCAATCCCAGGATCAATCAGTATCTTGTGATTTCCAGTACTTATGAAAGTTGACATTCCTCTTACGCCGAGAGATTCTGCTCCCAAAATTTCAATAATCATCTCAGTTTTCTGAGAATACTTTTCGGTAAAATGCAAACTCTCGCTTCAAGGCATCAAGTCTATTTTCCTGAAGTCTGAATCCGTGTCCTTCACCTTCGTATTCAATATATTCGTACTTTATTTTGCGTTTTTTTAAAACACTCGCTACTTCTCTGGAACAGTCTGGAGCCACAACTTTGTCATCACTTCCCTGAAAAATAATCATAGGAGATTTTAATTTGTCCAGGTGGTTTATTGGAGAACGCTCCCTATACTTTTTTGAACTCTCTGAGAATTTTTCGCCTATCAGATTATCTGTATAATGCGATTCAAATTTGTGGGTATGCTCTGCAAGAGTAACAAGATTTCCTATTCCATAATAACTGGCACCGGCTTTTATCAGGTTAGGATACTCCGTCATTATTCTTTGCACCGTATATCCACCTGCACTGCTACCTCTTATAACTACTCTATGGGGATCCACCTTTCCTTTTTTCACCAGAAATCCCACAAGATCTGCCAAATCAGAAATATCTTTCTCTCCCCATTCTGAGAGTAGTTCATCCCTATAGCGC
>JAAZFS010000112.1 GCA_012511615.1 Elusimicrobiota bacterium
AGATATACTTTTTGAAGGAGAGGTAGGACTAACTGGAAGAATCCGGCCCCTATCTGATGCAGTGGAGAGATATCAGTTTGCCTTAAGGAATGGATTCAGTAAACTAATTCTCTCGGCTCGGACCCCAGCTATTAGGGAAGAGTCTGGGACTAAGTGTATATATATTAAGCGCCTGAAAGAAATGTCCGATTATATAAAAGGTTTAAAATGATGCTGGTGGAATTAGCATTAATAGATAGAGGCTGAGGAGGATTTAATTTATGTTTATTTATATAGCCCGTCTTTTAGTAATTATAGCGGGGCCTCTGGTTGGTTATTTTCAGATTTCTCCCGATGGGAAAGGCATACTTATTGGGACAGGGGTTGCGCTTCTAGTGATTGCCGCGGAAATTATTATACAGTCCGTCCGACTGGATGATTTGGTCGCTGGATTTATAGGCCTTTTTCTGGGGCTTATATCTGCTAGTTTTTTAAGAGCTACGATTCCTGCTCTTTTTGATTCTGTATCTGTTACTCGTTTTTTTGAAAATTATAATCTTATGCTAAGTATAGTCCTTGGCTATATAGGTATGTTGATTGCTCTAAAAAAGAAAGATGAACTTGATCTTTTAGATAGGGATATAAAGTTAACCGGTAAAAAATTGGCCGGAGAAAGCATAAAAATAATTGATAGCTCAGTTATAATAGATGGTCGAATACTTGATTTGGTTCAGACCGGGTTTCTTGAAGGAGCTCTAGTAATTCCCACGATAGTTTTAAATGAATTGCAGGCCTTGGCCGATTCTCCAGAAGATGATTTACGCAAAAGGGCTCGTCGGGCTCTTGATATTGCTGTTGAGCTAAGAGAGTCTGCCGAAGTATCCTGCAAAATATATGAAAAAGATTATCCCGAGATGGCAGAAACTGATCAGAAACTTATCAGGATGTCCAAGGATTTGAAAGCAAAGCTTGTGACAAGCGATTTTAACCTTAATAAAGTGGCCCGGGCTCAGGGAATTGTGGTACTGAATATTAATGAACTGGCCAATGCCGTTAAGGCCCGCCTTTTACCCGGCGAAAAATTTGAGGTTTTTATTATGAAAAAAGGTAAGGAAGAATCCCAAGGGATTGGCTTTCTTGAGGACGGCACCATGGTGATAATAGAGGATGGACAGAAGCATATTGGGACTAGGGTCGAGGCCAAGGTCTCAAGTCTTTTGCAAAAACCGTCCGGGAGAATGATCTTTGCCCGTGTCGATTGATGCTCTTATTATGGCTGCTGGTTCTGGTAGCCGTTTTGGTTCCCGAAAGCAATTTGCAGATTTAAAGGGAGAGACAGTGGTCCTATCGGCTGTAGGGCTTTTTCTTGATAATCCAAAAATTAATCAAGTCTTTGTTGTTTATCCTCCAGATATGGAAGCGGATGTTTTTATGGAAACTGGAAAACTTCCACCTGAGGTTTATCCGGTTCAGGGCGGCGAGATAAGGGAAATTTCGGTTTTAAATGCTCTGAAGGCATCGAAGGCGGACTATGTCCTTATCCACGATGCTGCCCGTCCTTTTGCACCTTCTGAAATGATTGAGAGGGTAATAGATACAATGCTTTTAGAGGGGGCTGCGGTTCCGGCTATCAAGATGACTTCTACCTTGAAGTATCTCGAAACAGACGGTAGCCTCAGTAATCTTGACAGAGAGAGGGTCTTTGCCATCCAGACTCCTCAGGGCTACAGGCGTAAGGATATTCTTAAAGCCTATCAAGCAAGAAAGGGAGGTGGCTATACTGACTCTTCATCTATTGCTGCAGAATACGGTATGGCGACGCCCATTGTTGAAGGAAGCGCAAAAAATATTAAGATTACTAGACGGGAGGACATAAATCCCGGGATGGAAGAATTTAGATAATGAATAGGATAGGAATATGAGAAGTGGCATAGGATATGATATTCATAGATTGGGTAGAAACAGGCCCCTTATTCTTGGTGGTGTGAAAATTCCCCACAAGAAAGGTCTGATAGGGCATTCAGATGCGGATGTTCTGATTCATGCAATCATTGACGCCATACTTGGAGCTGCCGCCTTGGGCGATATTGGGCAACATTTTCCTGATTCGGATCCGGAGTTTAAGGGTGTCTCATCCTTATATCTTCTTGAGCAGGTGAACTTACTGCTCAGGAAAGCTGGCTACGAGGTCAACAATATTGACTCAACCATTGTATGTGAGGAGCCTAAACTTTCAGGATATATAGAGGAGATGAGAGAAAATATCTCAAAGATCCTTGATATTCCAATAAGTGATGTTAGCGTCAAGGCTACTACAAATGAAGGGCTGGGAGAAGAGGGCAAAAAAAATGCTATCTCTTCCACCGCAATCTCTACAC
>JAAZFS010000113.1 GCA_012511615.1 Elusimicrobiota bacterium
GCTATGATGTATCCAGGGAATATTATGTTAACGATACAGGAAAACAGATGGATCTTCTTGGGGAAAGCGTATTTGCCTCTATAAAAGGAGAGCCTGTTCCTGAGGATGGATATAAGGGGGAATATATCTCGGAGCTTGCCCAGAAGCTGAAAGACTGCCTTAGTGCCCAAGAGTGCACGGAGAAGGCGGGAGCTATGATGCTAGAGGGGCATATAAGTGTATTAAAAAAATTCCGCGTGAATTATGACAGCATATTTCCAGAATCAGATCTTATCAAAAATAATAGGGTGGTCGAGATTGTAAACATGCTTAAAGATAAGGGGCTTACCTATGAAAAAGATGGGGCCTTATGGTTTAAGTCAACTGAATATGGTGATGACCGTGACAGGGTCCTGAAAAAAAACGACGGAAGCCTAACCTATTTTGCTGCAGACTGCGCCTATCATATGAATAAGGCTTCTAGGTTTGAACATTTGGTTAATATTTGGGGGGCTGATCACCATGGATATGTCCCCAGAGTTCAGGCTTTTTGGGAAGCGTCTGGGCTTGCCCAAGAGAACAATTTGGATGTGATACTTTATCAGCTTGTGGACCTTAAAAAAGCAGGTGAAAAAGTATCTATGTCCACAAGGCAGGGTGAGTTTGTTACTTTGGAAGAAGTAATAGATGAGGTTGGCGCTGATGCAACGCGATTTTTCATGCTGATGAGAAGTGGAGATTCTCCGCTGGAGTTTGATCTTGATTTGGCTAAAAAACAGAATAAAACCAATCCTGTCTACTATGTCCAATATTCGCATGCCAGAATAGCTTCCGTATTTAGAAAGGTCGGTATCTCGCCAGAAGAAGTAGATATAAACACTTGCACACTGGGAGAAGAAGAGAAGGACGTATTGAAAATTCTTGCTCATTTCCCTTATATTTTAAGTAAGTGCGTGGAACTCAGTGCTCCACACCTGCTAATAGAGTATTTGAGAGAGGCTGCGACAGCTTTTCATAAGTATTACGACCGGGTTAGAGTGATAGGAAGCGGAGATATGCTCAATACCCGTCTCATGCTCTTGGCAGCTTTTAAGGGTATTATTGCCGGAGGTCTTGAACTTATAGGTGTCTCAGCCCCGGAAAGGATGTAGAATATGAAAATATCATGGTATGGCCAGGCCATGACCCTGATTGAAACATTAGAGGGTTTGAGGATTGTCTCGGACCCTTATGGTGAAGGGACCGGATATAAGGTGCCTGGGCTAAGGGCCGATATGGTTAGCGTTTCCCATGACCACTTTGATCATAATGCAGTTGAAACCCTGAAAGGGTCTCCGGTTCTGATAAATAAAGAGGGGGATAGAGAAATTTCTGGAGTTAGTTTCAGAGGCGTTAGCTCTTTTCATGATACGGAAAAAGGCGCAGCTCGTGGGCTTAACCTTATCTTTAGAATCAAAGCAGACAATATAACTATTGTCCATATGGGAGATATTGGGCATGTGATCGATAGTGATACTGCAAGTTTACTTCGCCCTTGCGATATACTTATTTTGCCTGTTGGCGGAATTTATACGGTGGATGGGGATGGAGCATTTGCTATAGTTGAAAAACTAAGGCCTAGCATAATAATACCCGTGCATTATAATACACCGAAAAATATTCTGGGTTTGGGGGCTGCGGATAATTTTATTGAAAAATTTATGGATGTAAGAAGCGGTGATGAGCTGGTGGTAGATAGAAAAAGTTTGCCTAAAATGCCAGTTGTTTATCAGTTGAATCCTCTTGGAGAGAGATGAAAAAGAAAGAAGTAGCAAAAAATATTGAAGAGATTAATAAACAGCTCTATCAGCTAAAAAGCGAGATAGGCTATATCCGGCGTGAGCGGAAGATGATGCTTGAGGAAGAAAGAGAACAGATAACTGCTTTAATTGAGATGGAGCTTGAAAAAGTTCGGCAGTTTGTTAAAGAGTCGCTCAGGGAAATTTCCGAAGAGTCTGCAGGACAAATATACAGGCTTTATAGTGAGGGAAAAAAGGTCGGCAAAAAGATTGATGAAATAGCAATGAAGAAAGTTGAAAATAAGGCTATGAGCACTGTTTTTAATATTGAAAAACAGGCCGAACGCCGGCTTACTCAGAATGTAATCAAGCGGGTGGATGAAGAGACCAGCCGTATGAAGGATGAACTTAAGGCGGCGGAGCACAGAGCCATAACAGACGAATTAACCGGAGCTTTTAATAGGAGATATTTTGAACCCAGACTAAGAATGGAATTTTCTATAGCAAACAGGTCTGGGGATAATCTTTCTCTTTTGATGATTGATATTGATAATTTTAAACATTTTAATGATACATACGGTCATCCTGCTGGTGATGAGGTTCTGGCGGAAACCTCCCATCGCTTGAACGACTGCCTGAGGCAGGAAGATATGCTAGGCCGATACGGTGGTGAGGAGTTTGTGGTACTTCTTCCAGGAATAGGGCGGGAAGCAGCCAGGGCCACTGCGGAGCGCTTGAGAAAGGCAATCGGAGAAGTCCCATACTACTGGCAGGGTAATGCTCTTTATATAACTATTTCAATAGGTCTATCTACTTATCCAGAAAATGCTTCTGAGAGTTCTGAACTCTTAAAAAGTGCCGATGATGCCCTACTGGTAGCTAAACGGACTGGAAAGAATCGTGTAGTTGAAGCCTGAACGCTTGGCTTGCGGCAATTGACCAAATCATTATAATTTTATTATAGTTATAGAAAGCTTACCGGGACCAAATTAAAGGAGACTTAAATAATTTTATTCCCAAGGACATTTTCTGTGAATGAATTGGACAACTTGAAAATTTTTCCCTATATTTCAATCAGCAGATGGATGCGTTTGCTTTTAAATATATCTTTTCTAGTTCTTTTTTCTTTTCTCAACCTATACGCAGCTCCTGCGGTTTCCATTACAAGTCCTGGGAATGGGGATATTTTTGGTGTTTCTGATGTAAGGGTCAAATGGACTACATCTGGCGTAGAAAGTGGGACGGAAGCTTTTAGATGGAGTACTGACGGCAATTCCTGGACGGATATAACAGATTCTACCCATACATTTCTTTTTACAAATCTTACTACCGGAGATCATACTCTTCACATACAGGTCGTGGACAAGGATGGTGATACCGGAAGTGCAAGCGTAAGCGTGGTGGTGGATACAGAAGATCCGGTTGTTAATATTACTGCACCTAGTAATAATGCCATTTTTGGTACGGGCAATGTGACAGTTAGCTGGACCGTATCGAATGTTCATAGTGGTATAGAAAAATTTAGAAGTAGCTCTGACGGTATTTCCTGGACGGATATAGGTAC
>JAAZFS010000114.1 GCA_012511615.1 Elusimicrobiota bacterium
CAATAGGACACACCTGGGAAATGGCCCGGCCAGCCCCTAGAATGGCAAAAGAACTTGGAATGAGCACCTCCAAGCAGCAACTCCTCCAACAAGCAGCTCTCATCCACGATATTGGATTTCTCGGCCTAGATCATCCTAAACTGATTGGTTTGAACATAAAGGATAATTTAAATGACCTAGCTCGATATAAGCTTCACCCTATTGTCGGGAGTGAAATGATAAAAGGGATTAAATTCATGCAAAAACTAGCCCCGATAATTGCCGTACACCACAGGTATAGAAATGGAGAGGGATTTCCTGAAAATCTACCCATAGAGCAAATCTCCCCAGAGTCCGAAATAATATCCATCCTCGAAGATTACTTAGAAAAGGGCTCAATTGATAAAATCAAAACAGAACGATACTCGGAAAGTTCGCTACAAGCTTTGAAAAACATAATCTCCCGATGAAATTCAATAAACGAAGAATAACCATATGGCTTGGCTTTATTATAAGTGCAATTTTTCTCTATTTGGCTCTACGCAAAACCGAATGGGTCCAAGTTATTTCTATCTTCAAGGAAACTAACTACCTATTTTTAATTCCAGCAGTTATAGCTTTCTTTGCGGATTTTTCTTTTCGAGCACTACGATGGAAATTTTTACTGATTCATATCAAAAACTGCAGATATCCAAACCTGCTCAGCTCCGTATTCATTGGATTCTTCTCTAACACTATTTTCCCAATGAGGGCAGGTGAATTTATCCGCTCTTATTTTATAGGAGTACAGGAAGATATATCCAAAGTCAGTGCATTCGGGACTATTGCGGTCGAGAGAGTATTTGATGGAATAACAGTAGTCGGACTCTTAATATTTGCACTATTCTTTTTCCCAATAACACCGGAAATACAAAAAATACTCTTTGTTGCTGTATTCTTTTTTGCCGGAGCATTACTAGTAATGTATGGACTGCTATTCTTCCGAAATTTCACAAGAAATTTACTGAAAAAAATATTCAGACTTTTACCTGAAAAAATAGCCCACATAGGATTAAGGACTCTCGATTCATTCACCGATGGACTAATGGGAATAAAATCGAAACAAATTATTCCAATTATTCTACTTTCTATAGTCGCCTGGACCCTCAACGCATCTATGTTCTTCTTTACAGGGTTAGGAATGGGGTTTGATATTACTTTTCCTGGAGCAATATTTCTTACAACTATTATTGCACTTGGTGTTGCCATACCCTCTTCTCCGGGTCATGTGGGGGTCTTTGAGTTTTTCGGGATAATGGCCGCAGGCGTAATAGGGATTCCTAAAAGCGAAGCTGTCGCTTTTATTCTACTTGGCAGATTTCTCCATACAATTACAATTCTCAGTGCTGGAGGATTTTTTATGGCAAAAGAACAACTGAGTCTAGCACAACTCAATCAACAAAGGGAAGAAGAAACTCAGTAGTTCTCTTCTATCGCCTCTATAATTTCTTCCTCAGATGTTATGTAAGCTTCAACCTCAAGATTTGTTAATAGAGCTATCGCGGCACGGACCTCCTCTTCCTGTGGATCCGTCATTGCAATTTTAAGAACTCGGCCAGTTTTCTCAAAAGATATTTATTTATGTGCTTCAGCAACACATTAAGGTATATCTTTCAATACCTCCATATCAAGCGGACAGTGCTCAGAAACCTTCACATAAGGATGACCCAACTGCTTTCCAAGAATGGAAAGCACAATTTCCTGATCCACACACCCCATCAGGGATAATACTTCACCAAACTTAAGATTGGAGTGTCTCTGCCTTTCAAGAAGCTGCTCTAAAGTCTTATCATCAAGCAGATTAAGTGATTTAAGAATATCTCCAAGTCGTTGATTTTTCAGGTTCTCTTTAGTCTTCTTGCGCATAATTTCAGTTTTTTCTGCAAAAGTTGTCCCTTAAAGTAATTATAACACTTTAGAAGCAATACACAAACCTAATAGATAAAAGAGGACAACCCTGGTTTTTTCCCAGTTGAGCCATTAAAATGCTTTCTAAAACATTATATACTATGTTTCCGCATATCAATTACTACTATAAAGCCCACGCTAATGAGAAAACTTAATCAATTTCAACAAGCTTTATGGGCAATTTTTTCTTTTGTACGCAACTAATACAATCAGCAGTTCCTCGTGAGGAACCATCCCAGAAAAATATTGCAGCATCGGCGTTTTCAACCATTTTGCGGTTACGTATCGGACCGGCTGAACGTCCATGAGTATCCCAGTCTGCTTTAAAAATTTTCAAAGGTACAAAATTTTCTCTGGCATACAATTCACCCATGCGGTCGGCGCCCCGCGCGCCACCAGAGAATATTCGGAGTTTTCCCACTGGAGAAAGTTCTTCGATAAAACAGTCTATTTCTTTTTCAAGCGTGTAGTAGTCATTAAAATATCTCGAACCAGCTACTATAAGGTTGAAATAAGTTTCCGGCATTATTTACCATCCACAGAGGAAGATATAGCTATTGTTGCATCGGCGGCAAGAATTTCCGTTACCATAAGCTCCCGCTCTGTAAAATCTTTATCCATAAGAGTCCTTTTAAGATTTAAAACTCCGAGAACCGAATCCTTTATAATCATCGGAACACTCATACCCGAATAAATTTTTTCGTACTTGACTATACTCTTAAACCAATCCTCTTCTTGAAGTTTTTTATTTACAAGAATTGAAGTTCGCTCCTGCATAGCTCGACCACTTACACGTTCACCAATTAAAATTCGACGGCCTTTGGCTTCAGTGCTCATACTTCCAGATGCAGACCGGACAATCAGGTATCCTTCTTCTTCGGCCAGCATTATGGAGCCTCCGTCGGCACCAACAGTATTTACTGCGACATCTAATATATAATCTAAAATCTCCTGTAAAGGAGCGGAAGAAATCATGGCACGGGAGGCTTTATGAAGAGCAAGTAGACTCTCAAGCTGATCACTATCCTCCGATAATTTAAATAGCTGGAGAGCCTTCTCTACTTCAACCAAAAGCTCCTTTTTCTCGAAAGGCTTGGAAATATATGAACAGGCCCCATTTAAAAGAGCCTCATATGCTATTTCCTTATCCTTAAGGGTACTAGAAACAATCACCTCAGTATCCGGATAATTCTTTTTTATGTATAGAGTTAGTTCCAATCCATCCATTCCAGGCATAACAATGTCAACGATGACTACTCGAAATTTTTTCTTCTTCATCTCCTCCATTGCTTTGTAGGCATCGTGGGCCTCTGTAACTGAGTATCCTCCGCTTTTAAGAATCAAACTAAAAAGCAGACGCACTTCCGCGGTATCATCAACTACAAGAATCTCTTCCATTTGCCTTCTCCTGTTC
>JAAZFS010000013.1 GCA_012511615.1 Elusimicrobiota bacterium
CTTGAGAACAACACTGCCTTCGATACATTCGGAGTCTATAACTTCGAGATGATTGATATCTTAAATGAAGTTAATTCAAGGGGTTGCGATGTTAAGTATTGCTTTGACATAGGGCACTTGCTGACAATAGACCTACCAATGCATAAGGAAAATTTCAATAAGGAGTCTATTCCAGAGAGACCTGAAGACTTACTTGAGGATATTCCAGCTGAACTTTTTTATAAAGTTCATCTAAATGATTTTTGGATAAACCGTGATCCGGAGGGAGAAGGAAAAGGGGAACCCCCATTTAAATTTCATCCGCCACTTCATAGGGAAACTGGATTTCTCAAGAAAGAAAATCTAATAAGGTTTGCAGAAATTCTTAGGTCCAAGGGGGCAGAGTTGATTATAGTTGAAACAGCTGTTAGAGATATTGAAGATCTTCTCAATGCAAAGCAAATTATCGCAGATGAGACAGCTTATCTAAATGAGGTATTGAAATGATTGTTTTTTTGTTAGGTACACCAGGATGTGGAAAGTCGGAATTCTATAGAAGGCTGACCAAGCGTTTTAAAGAAGAGGGAATGTATGATGAGTTTCCAAGAGTAGATGACTTTCCCAAATTGTGGAACATCTTCATGGAGGATGAGAAAAGCGGGAAATGGGAGCGCTGTCGGAAGACGGATGACGGCGGATATAAAGTCACAGACCCAACAGTATGGGATGATATACTCAAAGAAGTAAATAAGGATATTCTTGAGCTAAAATCCAAAGCTTCTGAAAATTCAATTATATTCATAGAGTTCTCCCGTCCAAATTATGTGCACTCAATTACCAATAATTTCTCAGAGGAAATCCTGAAAGATTCGATCGCCGTTTATATGGATGTTCCCTTTGAAGTTTGCTGGGAAAGAAATGTTCGTCGGCACGAAAAGGCACTTGATGCTGGTAGTGATGACCATCTTGTATCAAGGGAAGAAATGGAAGAGACTTATGGTTCCGATGATAAGGGCGATCTTGAAGAAAAACTTCCCTTTCCTGTTGTTTTTATCTATCCCGACTCCCCAGATCCGGATGATTTCACCAAACTTGAAGAGGGCATAGAGAAAACAATAAAGGTACTTAAAGGAGAAGAAGCAAAGTGAGATTAGAGGTACTGAGAAAACTTCCTAAGGCTGATTTACACTGTCACTTAGATGGTTCAATCCGAACGGCAACAATATTGGATCTTGCAAGAGAGCAGGGATATTCACTCCCCGTTGATACGGTGGAGGAATTACGCCCCTATGTAAGAGTTCCAAAGAGCTGCCGTTCTCTTAAGGAGTTTCTTGAATGTTTTGATATATTTTATCCCCTCTTAAAGAATGCTCCGGCCCTTGAGCGAATAACATACGAACTACTTAGGGATGCTGCGGCAGAAAATATTAGATATATTGAGGTTAGGTTTGCACCGATTCTTCAGAAAGATGATGGTTTTCCTATTCCCGAGGTAATTGAGGCTGTATTGAGAGGGATTGAACGCGGTGAACAAGACTTCAATATAAAGGCTAGGGTGATAATCTGTCTCTTCCGAGGAACTACCCTAGAAGATTCTATGGAGACTGTTCGCTATTCTTCAAAGTATATCAAAGAGGGTGTCTGCGGCATTGATGTGGCTGGAGATGAGAGTGCTTATCCTCTTAAAGACTTCCTTAAACCGATTGATTATGCACTTGAAGAGGGTCTTTTTGTAACAGTCCATGCCGGTGAAGCCGGTGGTCCGGAGAATGTTAAGCAGGCAGTTGAAGCAGGAGCTCATAGAATAGGTCACGGAGTAGCCCTAATAAAGGATCCCAAGCTTACTGAAATGATAGCTAAAAAGCAGATTCCGCTAGAAATATGCATAACTTCAAATGTGCAGACGCAGGCTGTCAGGGAGTATTCAGAACATCCTTTCCTTGACCTTATTGAAAAAGGGGTTGTGGTGACCCTTAATACTGATGACCGAGGGATTAGCGGTATAGATCTTACCTATGAGTATGCTAAAGCTGTAGAACTCGGAATGGGACCTGCTACTATGAAGAAAGTGGTTTACGATGGTTTCAAATCTGCTTTTGCTTCAGATGAAATTATCAATGAACTAATCGAAGCTGAAAGAGAAAATATAGAAGGACTATTTAATGAATAAACCTATTAATATGATAAAGGACGAGCTTGTCCGAACGGCCATAGAATACCGCCAGAATGCATATGCTCCTTACTCTAACTTCAAGGTAGGAGCTGCAGTTCAGGGCGGTTCAGGCAAAATATACGGCGGATGTAATATGGAGAATGCCTCCTACGGCCTTACCATCTGTGCAGAGAGAAGTGCCATTACGCGTGCTGTCGCTGCGGGCGAAAGGGAAATTACCAGGGTCGCGGTTGTTACCGAGGCAGCTGAAGTTTCAATGCCATGTGGTGCCTGTAGGCAGGTAATTCTTGAATTCGGTCGCGAAGCAGATATTTTATGCTGCGACGTCGAAGGAAATTGTAATAAATATACAACAGGCGAATTAATGCCTAACTTCGATGATAGTGATGCATTTAGAAATAAACTTGAGGAAGTGAAGAATAAACCCAAGTAAAATGATATGCTCTTAAGGGCTCAGACAGAGATATGGGAGAATGAGTTTCTCTCTGAATTTGCTAGCCATAGTAGCAGAAGCCAAGGCCGGAAAGTCAAAGAGGAGCCCTGCAGTCTGCGGACAGAATTTCAGAAAGACCGCGACCGCATAATCCATTCTCTGTATTTTCGCCTCCTTAAGAATAAAACCCAGGTATATCTGTCAACAACTGGAGAGAGATTTCGCACCCGCCTATCTCACACAATTGAAGTTTCCACTGTTGGCAGGTATATCGCAAGGGCACTTGGACTTAATACTGATCTTGTTGAAGCCATTGCCCTCGGCCATGATCTGGGGCATACACCTTTCGGCCATGTCGGCGAAGAAACTCTTGAAAAGCTGACCCCATTTAAATTCAAACATAGTGACCAATCTCTAAGAGTTGTAGAAATACTAGAAAACAAGGGAGAGGGCCTCAATCTTACTTCAGAAGTAAAAAATGGGATAGTTGCTCACACCAAAGGCACTAATAGTATATTTACAATAACATCTGAGAATCAGGGGGCTTCCAGACGGGTGCACACAGTAGAGGGGGAGGTGGTCCAGTTTGCTGATTGGATAGCCTATATAAATCACGATGTGGATGATGCCTTCAATATGGGCTTTATAACTGCGGCTGATCTGCCGAAATCAACTTATGATATTCTCGGACACAATTTTCAGGAAAGATTTGTGACCATGGTCAGTGATGTAATAATATCAAGCAAGGGACAACCTCACATAAGGATGTCTAAAAAAATAATGGAAGCGACTGATGAACTCAGGCGTTTTCTCTATGACTGTGTTTATGAGCTACCACAAATCGCCAAAAAAGAAGAGGAAGCTCGGGAAATAGTAAAATACCTTTATGGATACTATATTGAAAACTACGATAAAGTCCTAGGATTTATGCCCTACCTTAAAGGGGTTGAGTCTGCCCGGGGAGTAGCAGACTTTATTGCTTCTTTGACTGATAATAAGGCTCAGGATATTTACGGAAGTCTAAAGGGGAATGAATCCGATAATTAAACTGGTCTTGCTGGTGGCACTTTTTTTCCCAGCCTGCACAATGAGAAAATCTCCGGAAATAATTTCTCAAATTCCCTTATCTGAAAAACCTGATACTCCTATGACTGACCCAGAAACTATTCAAAAAGTAGAACATATTCTAAATCGGGTGAAAAATATTTCTGAAAGAACTTTGTTGGACGATTTGGGAAGAAGCACTATGGGGGAGTCTGTTTCTCTGATGGATATTGGAGAGCCCTCCGCCTTAATTATTGCCATGAAACTTAAAGAACCAGGTAACTGGAAATATCGTTTCTGGATGGTTGATATGCTAGGTTACGTGGGTGGTGAAATGAATATTACTCCTCTTATTGAAATTATAGAAGATTCATCTGAAGATATAAGAGTTCGACTCCGGGCTTGTGAATCAATTAAGGAAATGAAACTTCAGCAGGCAGTTCCTGCTCTCCTGATATCCAGAGATATTGTTAATGATAAAAGAATCTTGGAAGAGATAAATAAAAGTATAGAATATCTTAGATAGATTTTTGAACTATTTTGTATGAAGAGGCGGAGTACTCTTTGCTTTCGGTGCTTCCCGATGAGATTTCACTGATTTCACTACTGGTGTCCTCAATCATGGTACAAACACCGTCAAAATGCGCCCCATCTGCGATAGAGAGACGGGCAGTCTCAATATCTCCCATAAGAACAGAACCTTTCAAAAGCTCAAGAGAAGTCTCAGAGAAAACATTTCCCTTGATGCGGCCAGCCAAGCTTACGCCCTCAGCATTTATGTTGCCTTCAATAAATCCAGTTTCTCCGATTATTACTCCGTCGGCTTTTCTGATTCCGCCTTTGACAGTTCCGTCAATTCGAAGTGTGCCAACTGCTTCTATTGTTCCTTCAACGAGAGTATCTTGACTTATGAGTGTCTCAATTTTTCCAAATATATTTTTTTTGCGTTTTTTTCTCATTTTTTCTACCTTCCTCGGACAAAATTCATTGGATTGACCGCTTTTCCCCTGTACCAAACTTCATAGTGCAAGTGGTTTCCAGTGGCTGACCCAGTTCTTCCTACATAGGCAATGATTTGTCCTTGCTCAACCCTGTCTCCCTGCTCAACAAGAATAGAGGAGCAGTGGCCATATCTTGTAGAAAAACCGTTGCCATGGTCTATTACAACCAGGCGACCGTAGCCCCCGGCCCAGCCGGCGACCACAATGCGTCCGTCGGCGGTTGCCCTGATAGGGGTATTCTGCCCTAGTGGGCTATAAAGGTCAATTGCTGAATGGAACTCTCTTGTTTTTTTGATGGGATGAGTGCGCCAGCCATAGCCGCTGGTTATATAGCCGAATATGGGCCATATTGAGGGTGTAGAAAGGAGCATGTCTCGTTTCTGGGCAATGAATCCTTCTATTTGTTCAATAGATTGTTGTTGATCCCATGCTTCTCTTTTTACAAGGGCCACGTTAGAGTTAAATCTCTGGGTTTCAAAATATCCTTCAGAAAATGGCAGACTGGCTATTAGGTCACCTCCAGCTCCACCGATGGGGTAATTTTCAATTATATTTCTTGATGTTTCCATTCCAATCATACCCCTGAGCTTTGTTTCAACTTCTCTAACCTTTTGAACCATCTCAAGGGATTCTTCTACCTTTTTAGAAAAATGTTCTCTTTCTGCTACAAGCTGTCTATTGCTTTTTTGAAGATTAGCATAACTTATGAAAACATCGGAAAAGTAAAATGCACTGGAGATAATTCCTAGGGTTAGAATTAATAAAAAACTAGCAAATGGGTAAGAGATCTGTAGGTGGAAAGATCTGCTTGCCTTGCCTGGGGCTAGTATTAAGGTAATCTTGCTTGAGTACCATTCTTTAATTTTGTTTTTCATATTAAAAAGTTTATTAATTAAGGTAGCTTATGTCAAGACAATATACCTCATATAAAAGTTTGACAAACGAGAGTATAGGTTTATAATAACAGCAATTACTATGCCCCCGTAGCTCAGCGGATAGAGCATCGGTTTCCTAAACCGTGTGCGGAGGTTCGATTCCTCCCGGGGGTACCAATAAATTTGTGCTGCACAAAAACAATTAAAACAATTAGTCACTTGTATAATGAAAAAACAGAATATCCCCCCCTTGAAAACACTTTTTATCGTCGGTGGTGATTCCCACGATTTTTCTACTAATTCAGAAATAATTTCTAAAGAATTAGAGCAGTCTGGCGTATTTGAATTGAAAAATTGTATGGATTTATCAGAGGGTCTGAGAATGCTTGATAAAGACATTAAATTGCTTATCCTGTATTACTGCGGTGGTAACCTAAAAAAAGAGGAGGAGTTTTTGCTTAGCAATTGGGTCAATGAGGGCGGGGGTTTTCTTGGAATTCATTCTGCCGCCGCCTCCTTTAGAAATTCTGAAGCATACCAGCGCCTCCTAGGTTGCAGATACAGGGGGCATACTAATTATGCAGCCTTTCAATTAAATATTAGGGGAGAGGATCATTCTTCTTTGAGCGAATTGACTGCTGAAAAGTACTTAGTATTTGACGAGATTTATCTGATTGATATTATAGGGGAAGTAGAAGTCCTGGCTTCAGTAAAATTTTCTGGGAAGGAAATCCCTCTAGTTTGGGCGGCTAAAAGAGGGAAAGGGCGGCTGTTTTTCATTGGTTTGGGGCATAGTCCTGAAGCCTGCCGTCAGGAAGTTTTTGCTAGTCTTCTTCGCGGAGGGAGCAGGTGGGCTGTGGGATTATGATAGTAGTTAATCTTTTAATACTATTGATATTCCTTTTCTTCCTTGTGCTTTTTTTAAAGAAAAAGCCTTGGATAGACAGGCGTTCCCAGGATGGGATACTGAAGGACAGATATATTGAAGCCTCAGGTCTTCCCTCTGATATCGCTCTTGAGGCCCTCCAACGCAGGGTGGAGGCTCTTGAAGATAAATATCCTATGAGAAAAGATATCTGGTATATTGAAAAAGCGCTTTTTGAAATTGAGCGAGACAGAGGAAGATAAATAAGGAATTAAAATGAAAAAACATCCATACGCAATAGTCAGTCTTATTCTTGGATTAAGCAGCTTTTTTTATTTGTTAAATCTAGATAAGGCACTTATGGCCATAATTTTTGGTCTTATAGCAGGGCATCAAATAGAGAAATCAGATGGAGCTTACTCTGGGCATGGATTTACATATGCAGGCTTTGTTTTTGCTGGAATTTACATCGCCTTGGTAATTTATCAATTTTACATATATAAGGCTTCTATTATATAACTTGGAAGTCATAGGATATTCTTGCTGTATTTTTGAAGGTTTTAGGATTCAAGGAAAAGGAAGCTTGAATAAAAGGTGAATTAATTTAAAGATTATGAAAATATTGTTTTTAGATGATCAGGAACACAGGCATAGAACTTTTGCCAAAAGATATCCCCAAGATGAAATATTTCCCGTATATACCGCCGATTCGGCAATCAATCAATTAAAGGAAAATTCTCCGTTTGACTTGGTATTTTTGGACCATGACCTTGGTGGTTTTTATATGCCTTCTGATAAGGTTTCTGGGTTTGAGGTCGCTCGTCATATAGCTGAAATGGAAGAGAGTCTTCATCCAAAAAAAGTTATTGTTCACAGTTGGAATGAGAGTGCAGCTATGAGGATGGTAGAAGTCCTCAATGATGCCGGTTTAAGCGTTAGTTATGAGCCTTTTAGCTGAAGATACTCCGGTTAGAGAGCTCTCTTTCTGCGCTATAGACCTTGAGACAACCGGTCTCTTTTATTATTCGGGTGATCGTTTGTGTGAGCTCGGAGCCGTAAGAGTTAGTTCCGGCCAGTTTACGGATTATATAAAAACCTTTGTAAATCCCGGCCGTCTTCTGACCAGAGACTCGTCCGCCGTAAGTGGTATTACAGACGATATGATAAAGAATGCCCCGCGTTTTGCGGAGGTTGCCGAGCGATTTCTTAATCTTATTAAAGGATCTGTTTTGGTCTTTCATAATGCAGGCTTTGATATGGGGTTTTTAAATTCAGAGCTTGGACGGATTGGACTTCATCTTCCCAACCTACCGATATTGGATACGCGCATGATTGCCCGTCATAGTTTTAAGTTTGACAACTATAGACTGGGCTTTCTTACAAAGACATTTGGGATTACTCATTCCGTCCGCCACAGGGCTATTACAGATGCCATACTTACTTATAGACTTCTGCTGGCTCTTAAAGGAGAATTGGGTGATGACCTTACGCTTGGAGACCTAATTAAAGCTCAAGGGAAACGGATAGAAATTCCACCGCTTCCAATTCTTCCCGCGGACTTAAAGGAATTTGTAGAAAAAGGGACGCATCTAAGAGTTAGATACCGATCAAAAAAAGGGAAAACGAGCTTGAAATATTTGCAAGTTGCAGACTGGGGAGAGTATAAGGGGCATACCTATCTTATTGGGAATGGCGGCCCGCGTTCAGAAGAGACCGCACTCAGATTGGATAGGGTTATAGATATTCGTCCAGCCTCCACAGTATGAGTCTGGCTCTTTCGGTAGAAAACAATTTTATAGAGTTTTCTGGAGAACGCATACCCTTATCTATTCAAAAAAGAAAGGTCCGGCGCCTGCGTCTTGAATACGGCCCTAGAGGACTAACCCTGATTATGCCCTTAAATAGCACTTGTAAGATTGATGAGGTCTTATCTCCTCATAAGCGCTGGATACTTAAGAGAGAATCCGAGAGAATGGAAGCTTGTAGGAGAGTAATTTCTGGGGATATTAGAGTTAGAAAAAATCCAGAGGCTTTGAGAGAGCATATAAAAACACTTACGCAAAAAGCCCAAGAGGCTCTTGGAGTTAAGGTTTCAAGAATTACCGTAAGAAATATGAAAACTAGGTGGGGGAGCATGGGACCCAAAAAGTCAATGAATATCAGTAGCTGGACGGCCTGCCTACCAGATAATCTTATCAGATATATTGTCTATCATGAACTTGCTCATATAATTCAACCTAACCACGGATCTGAATTTTATAAAATTATAGGGAAATTCTTTCCTGATTTAAAAGATATCGATAAGGAATTAAAAATTTATTTTTTTGCGGCCGGAATGCTTGCTGAAAGGGGAGATTTATGACGAAACTTGTATGGGATCTTGAAGATCTTTTTCCATTTGATGATTTTGAGAAAGAGTATTCAGAAATAGAAAAGCAAATAGGACTTACTGATTGTCATTTTAAAGAAATGAATCCCGATATGAGTCTTGAAGTTTTTAAAAATTTTCTTCTATTCAGTGAGGAAATTTCAGCTAGAATTCTTCATCTCTACTACCGGGCCGCTCTTGAAGAAACTGCCGATATTTCTTCTGATAATTTCAGGATGTTGAAAAACAGGGTGCTTGATCTGGATAAGAACTTTAGTGAGAAATCTAGAAAGATATGGCACTGGATAAGAGGAAAAGAAGTTTCAGGGAAAGTTCTGCTTGACGAAAAAAATGCCAATCGGCTTTTTGGAGTTCTTCCTGCCCTGAAAGATTATCTTTTTCATCTTAGAAAGACTGCTCCTCATATCCTTTCAGATAGGGAGGAGATGATCCTAGCGGAAAAGGATTTGTCTGGAATATCTCCGCTTCTTGAACTCAGGAATATAATTGAGACGGGTTTTGAATTTGAATTCAAACCCAGTGGACAAAAAGCAAGGAAAATTCGGACACAGGCAGAACTCCTCTCTTATACTCATTCTTCAGTCCGCTCAGAGAGAGAGGCTGCCTATAATGCACTTCTTGAAAAATACAGAGATAATATCAGTAAGTTTTTTACTGCCTATCGGGGCGCAGTCAGAGACTGGAGTTTTGAAGCTTCTTTAAGAAACTATACTTCTTCTCTGGATATGCGAAATTCAATGAACCGTATCCCTGGTGAAGCTGTAAAGTCTCTTCTTGAGGCCTGCCGAGGAAATCGATTTATATATCAGGAATACTTCAAAATAAAAGCAAGTGATCTAAAAATAAAAAATTTTCAGAGGCATGATATATATGCGCCAGTTGGAGAAAAGGTCAATGAAATTCCGCTAGATGAAGGACTAGAGTTAGTTTTGGATGTTTTTAAAAGTTTCTCACCTTCATTTTATAAGGCCGCCAAAGAGATAGTGGATATGAAACATATAGATTCGGAACCCCAGCAAAATAAGCAGGGTGGGGCCTTTTGCGCCTCTCCAGGAGCTGGAAAAGCTCCTTATATTCTCTTGAATTATACTGGTCAGCCTAGGGATGTTCTTACTCTGGCCCACGAACTTGGGCATGGAATTCATTCACTTCTTGCTGGAAATCTTCCCCTCAGTGTTATGCAGGCCGGCCTTCCACTTGCCGAAACAGCTTCTACATTTAGCGAGATGCTGGTTTTTGAACAACTTCTTAAGAGAACTAAATCAAAGGAAGGTCGCAAAAGTCTATATTTTCAAAAAATGCAGGATTCTTTCGCCACAGTCCTTCGGCAGGCCTATTTTGTTCTCTTTGAAATTGAAGCACACGAAGCTTTGAAAAAAGGACTGACTCCAGATGGTTTATCCGAGATATACTACAAGCTACTAGTAGAAGAGTTTGGTGAAGGAGTTAAAATAAATGAAATTTTTAAATATGAATGGGCCTATATACCGCATATAGTGAATTCACCCTTCTACTGTTATTCTTATGCTTTTGGGGAGCTTCTTTCGCTAGCTCTTTTGGCTGAATACAAGAGAGAAAAACAAGGATTTGTCCCTGTAATGGAGGAAATCCTGTCTGTCGGAGGATCAGAAGACCCAGTGGAAATTCTTAAATCCCATTCCTTTGATATTACTAAAAAGGATTTCTGGGATAAGGGTTTCAGAGAGATTGAGCAGCTTTTTGAAGGACTGAAAGAAACTTTGCATTGAGTGAATTGTAAGTATGCTGATTTATCTAATAATTATTTTTATTGCACTTCCTGTTATAGAGCTCATAATTTTGATAAATATTTCTCAAAGTATTGGGGTGTTTTACACAATTTTTTTGATTCTCTTTACTGGAATTGCTGGGGCACTTCTTGCCCGGGCTCACGGATATATTGTTGTGATGAAAATCATGGATGACATAGGGAAGGGTCGGATGCCGGCCGATAAACTTATTGATGGGGCCATGATTCTCGTTGGCGGGATAATGCTCCTTGCTCCTGGTTTAGTGACAGATACTCTGGGATTTATCCTCATCATTCCGATTAGTCGGAGGTTTTTAAAAACACTTATAAAAAGAAAATTACAAAAAACCTTTATAAAAGACGACATATATATAGATGCGGAGATAGTGTGAGGGGGCGTGTTTCCTCTAGAAAGAGAAAAAAACTTACACAAAGGATGGAGCGTTTAGGTATCTGCGAGAAGGATATTTCTGAGAAATTTATCAGATCATCCGGGAGAGGGGGCCAAAAACTAAACAAAACCTCAAACTGCGTATATGTAAAGCATAATCCTAGTGGGACGGAAGTAAAGTGTTCTCTAACCCGTTCAAGAGATACCAACCGATTTCTGGCTAGGAGGATTCTTGCAGATAAGATTGAAGAATCACTTTTTTTAGAGATAGAAGAAAAGAAAAATAGAATTGAGAAGATAAGGCGACGTAAGCGCCGGCGACCCAAAAAATCCCGAGAAAAAATTCTTAAAAATAAGAGAATGACTGCTGAAAAAAAACACTTAAGAAAGCGGGTGTATGAGGATGATAATGCTTGAAATCAGCTTAGCTTATGTGTAGGATAAAAAGATATTGAAAAGGAAAAATTATGAAACTTGCAGATATTATTTCAGACCCAAGATTTTTTAACTATTTTCTGTTGCCCTTTCTTATTTTTATATCAAGAATAACAGATGTAACCTTAGGAACAGTGCGCATCGTAATGGTTTCTAAGGGAGAAAAAATTTGGGCTCCCCTGCTTGGTTTTTTGAGGTTTTGGTCTGGTTAATCGCTATTTCACGAATAATGGCAAACCTAGATAACTGGACATGTTATTTTGCCTATGCAGCTGGATTTGCCACGGGAAACTACATCGGTTTAATTGTCGAGGAAAGACTGGCTATGGGGATTGTGAAAATTCAGTTCATAGTACGCAAAAATGCCAGTGAATTGATGGAGAATCTTAAAAAAGCTGGCTATGGAATTGTTTGTCATGATGCTGTTGGGGGCAGGGAAGAAGTCCATATAATATATAGCATTATTAAACGGAATGAAATTGAAAAAGTAGAAAATATTGTTAGAGCCATAGCTCCCAAAGCTTTCTACTCAATAGAAGAAGTGAAGTCGGTGAGGCATGGGGTTTTTCGAGAAAAGCCAGTGTCGCGGAAATGGATAAAAGAGAAATAAAATATAAGTGAAAAGCTTTTACAGGTGGCAGCATCGGAATAAATTACTACCGTGAATTCGGATGTAAGTAATGAAAAAAAGACTCGAGAAATCGGATAAATGATGCTAACGCTTGAAACCACTTAACCTTATGTGTATGATAAAAAAATGTTAAAATCCAAAAAAACCATGAAATTTGCAGACCTTCACACACACACTTTTTATTCAGATGGAGTA
>JAAZFS010000115.1 GCA_012511615.1 Elusimicrobiota bacterium
CGTCAATATAGCCAATAGGGGCTATTCGACAGAAGCAGGTGCTTGAGGGTCTCCCTAAGCTTCATCTTTACACTGGAGATGGCAAGGGAAAAACTACCGCAGCGGTTGGTCAGGCCATAAGGGCCGCTTCCCACGAGAAAAAAGTTCTTTTTCTGTATTTTAATAAAAAAAACACGCCAGAGGGAGAATCTAAACTTCTAAGCCAATGTGGTATAAAGACTCATTTTTTCGCCTCTGAACACCCGTCATCCCCAGGAGGGCTTTCACTTTCAGTCATGCGCAAGGAAACTTTGAAGGGTATAAAAAAAGCTCTTACTGCTTTAAAAGAATCCGATTATTTCATGATAGTAATGGATGAAATTTTGATTTCTCTGAGAGATTCAATTATAAATAAGGAGGATTTAGAGCCGCTTCTTAAGCTATCTTGCCCCTCGCCAGTTTATCTTATTATGACAGGAAGAGGGGCTCCAGAATGGCTTATAGAAAGAGCGGAACTAGTAAGTTCCATAGAGGAGATTAAACATCCATTTACTAAAGGAAAAAAATGCTGCCCAGGAATAGAATACTAAGATTTGTATTCATAGTGTTTTTTCTATCTATTCTTCCGCTTGGTGCGGAGGTGCTTGAAGATGATTCTATAGATCTACTCAAGGGCCTTTTAGATAAGTATTCTCTACTTGATAGGTATATGGCCAGGATTGAGGTAGACATGACAATGTATTCATACGAAGACATTCCCAATAGCATTTCCTATGCCTCAGATATCTTTTATGAAAAAAACCAAGGTTTCGCTGTAATAAACCGCTATGGCCTTTTAGGGAAGAGTATCATATCCAATACTGAAAAAATGTGGGTCCATGTACCTGCCCTTAATAAGTATGCCGTTATGGATTCACCATCTCCGACCTATGACTATCTGGCAGCCGATTCCTCTTCTATAGATACACTTGGAACAGAGCGTTTCCTTCTATTTTCGCTTATCACAGAAAAAATTTCTATATCAAGTTCAACATTTTCATTAAGTGCAGGGGAACTGGATGGAATTCAGCAACTAATATTTGAGTTTTGCGATGAGGGGGTAGAGTATAGTGTTTGGGTGGATACCTATACGGGCGTAATAAACCGCCTGGACCTTAAGGCCTCCCATTATTTTGATGCAGGTCCGGATGAACTAGTAAAAGTTTCGCTTGAGTATACTGAGCTACACAAAAATCCTGAATTTGATAGTTTGATTGACAGGGAAATTTTTGTTTTTAATCCTGGTCCAGATGACGAAGAGTCGGAACTTATATTTGCAGGGGATTCTAATTCAGAGACTCTCTATGCCGGTGAGGTTCTTCCGGATTTTTCCTTTATACCTCACGGAGAGGAAGATTCAGTGGAGATATACGATATTTTAAATCAAGAAGGAAGACCATTGATTCTTTATTTTTGGGAGCCTGGCTCAGAAGACTCCGAACGTTTGGGGCAGGTTCTGGAAGATCTGACGGCTGATTTTAATCTCACCCTGCTTGCGGTAAATTCTACAGAAGATCGCACTTCTTTCAGAGAGTATTCGGGCAAGGATGAGGGTAAAATAATTTATGCTTTTGATGAAGAAAATACAATTTCCGATATTTTCAGAATTGAAAGTTATCCCACTCTTATTCTCATTTCAGATAACAGAATTAAACAGATATACACAGACTATTTTTCTAGCCTTGAAAACATCATTCGAGAGGATCTTAATCTGCTTAGCGCTGATGGTCCACCTAGTCACAGAAGAAGGGGGATGGAGGCAACTTGGCGCTTGGAGCTTAAGGCCACCTCTCTTCTAGGCGGAGAGTTTTTAAAAGTTGCGACACTGACCGATGAGATATTTCATATAGATTCTTCAGGCAGAATAAGAGACCGTAATTCTGTTCCACCGGAGATAAGAGAAATAGTTAGATATGGGGAAAAGGGGGCCTTTGCAGGATACTCACTTAGGGGACGAAAAGTCTTTCTCATGGGGGCTGACGGAAGGGAGCTCTCTTCATTTGAAACGCCTTCGGGTATAAATCAGATTTCCTCATTTGGCGAATACAAATTGGCAGGGTTACAAACAGACTCCAGCCTCTTTATTTATAAGGAAGGTGAAGAGCCAGTCCTGATACCCCATACTAATGGAGTTCTCTCTATTTCGGTAGGAGACCTAGATGCTTCGGGAGAAATTAAACTTGCTACTGTGGATGGAAGTAGCTCTTTTAAAATACTTTCTGAGGCAGGGGAGGTCCAGACTAGTGTATCTTCTCTTGCAAAACTTGATTTTATCAGTATCGCTGGGCGGGGTAGTCTTCTTGTTTCGGGTTCAGCGGCAGGGAATCAACTAATTGCGCTTGTGGATACGGCCGGCATTCCATTATGGGAGATGATGCTAGGAACAGAAGGATCATCAAAAATTACTTCGGTAAGTTATCACCCGCTTAATGATTGGGTGGCGGTCGGAACGCTTGACGGCCAAGTTTTTGTATTTGATATGTCGGGCAGAGTAATTGGTTATGAGAGAGAGGAGGGTGTGAAGGTGGAGGTCGAATGGTTTGAAAAGACGCCGGGCCAGTATGGGCTGGCAGTTTCTACTCCAGATGGAGGCTTGGCTCTTTATAGCCTTGCAGAGTAATGAGAATTCCTGAACTTTATAAAATTAAAAAACCAGTTTTTTCCTGTGAGGTGTTTCCACCAAAGCCTGAGTATCCACTGGACACAATTTATGATACCATCTCCAAGATAAGGAATCTTGAACCTGATTTCATCAGCGTCACTTATGGTGCCGCCGGAGGTACGCGCGAGAGGACAGAGGAGATATCTACGGAAATAAAGAAAAAATACGGACTAGAAACTCTTATGCATCTGACCTCTATTAATTCCACTCGAAATGAGATAGAATCTATTATTTCAGAAATAAGGGAATCAGGTATAGAAAATATTTTGGCCCTGCGCGGAGACATTCACAAGGACGCAGATAAAGAAAGTTTGTCAGTTGATTTTAATTTTGCTTCAGATTTGGTAAAATACATTCGGCAAAAGGGCGGGTTCTCTATAGGTGTTGCTGGTTATCCAGAATCACATCCGGAGTCGCCGGACGTGAAAACAGATATAGTAAGACTTAAAGAGAAAGTTGATGCAGGGGCGGATTTTATTATCAGCCAAATGTTCTTTGATAACCCGCTCTTTATTTCTTTTATGGAGAGGGTACGTTCTGCCGGAATTGATATTCCTGTGTCAGCAGGAATAATGCCGGTATTTAGGGCAGGTTTTGTGGTGAATATAGTTAATTTATCTAATGCCACTATACCGCCTGATCTTCGGGTGCTTATTGAGAAGTACGGAGATAATCCAGAGGACATGGAAAAGGCAGGAATTGAGTACTCTTGCCGGCAGATAAGCGGACTTATGGAGAACGGAGTTGACGGTATACACCTGTATATGATGAACAGGGCGAACCTGGCTACGGAGATAGCACTCAATACGGGTCTTAGAAAGATTGAAGGTAACAAAAAAAATGAGTAATTTAGCTAGAGTTAATAATTTAGGTGAATTGTTTTTATCAAAAACAGAGAAGTTTTCTGCTAATCCATTTGCTACTGAGCTTGCCAAGAGAAATCATAAACCGGCTTTTGGAAAGGTTGAGGATGGTTATTTTTCCATTAGCTATGGAGAACTTAGAGACATCGCCCTTAGGATAGCCTCATACATGATAAAGGAGGAATATCCCGAGGATACCAAAATAGGGCTCTTGTCTGAAAATTCGGTTTACTGGCCTGCTGTTTATTTTGCGGCCCAACTTCTGGGAATGACTATAGTTCCGCTGGATACACAGATGAAGCCTAGAGATAATATTCATTATCTGAGGCATTCTGGAGCAGGAATCCTATTTACATCATCCGATGTATACGAAAGCATGGACTTGGATCTTGCCAAGGGTCTTAAAATAAAAGAGACGGTGCTTCTTGACGGGTCTTCCTTTAACGGAGCTTCTTCACTCGAAGAAATTCTTGAGGGGGTAAAGCCAGCAAATGTGAGAGATCTTAATATAGATAAAATAGGGAAAGACAGCACTGCAGCCTTGCTC
>JAAZFS010000116.1 GCA_012511615.1 Elusimicrobiota bacterium
CCATTGGAAGGTGGGGCGGAGAAGAGTTTATTATCGTAATCCCTGGAGCAGACAAAGAGAGTCTAGGGGAGATCGCGGAGAAATACAGAACACTTATTAGAAATACAGAATTAGTCCTTGAGGAAACAACAGTATCAGTAAGTGCCTCCATCGGAGGAACCCTCTTAAATAAAGCAGATACTATTAGCTCTGCCGTAAAAAGAGCCGATACGCTTATGTATCAAAGTAAAGCAGAAGGAAAAGACAGAGTCACCCTAGACTCCTAAAGGCTTTCCTTAGTCGTTGTGGGGGATTATATATGTGCTCCCACCAATAAATTCCCTGATAGGAGATTCCCCAGGAATTAAATCAAGGTCAGGAAAAGCTGAAACAGTATCCAGCAATCCTCTTACGCGGATTCCGCGAACATAGGGGTCCAACCGCCCCTCCTGACGGAGCTTATCTATAAATTCATCATCGGGAAGAAGCCCCTCAAGTGCTTTTTTAAGAACGGGAAGCTCGTAAGGTAGACCGGAATTAATTACCGCATCTGTTGAGAAGATATAAGGAAGAATGTGCTTAAGTTCTCCCTTTCTTACATAAGGCCAATGTGCAAGAGTTTGACCAGTGCCATACCCCCGATATTTCACATCACGGATCATTCTCTTCAGCATGCGGATATCTGCCCACCTGGTATATGTCCCCTCGCTATTTCTGAGAATATTCATAGATTCAATATATATACTGAATTTGTTATGAGCTGGGACAGAGGCAGTCAGTTTCCTATAGAGACCATGCAGACAATCTATAAGCAATATCTCATCATCCGCTAGAAAAAATTCAGCCATTGCATCTCTTTTTCCGCTTAAAAAATTATAACAAGGCTTTTGTATACTCTTTCCCGCAAGAAGATCTCTAAAGTGTTCATTTAGAAGATCCATATCTATTGCTTCAGGCATCTCAAAATCGTAATCCCCAAATTCATCCTTGGGTTGATCTTCAAGGTTTTTGAAATAATCATCCACATTCAACTGCTTGAACTTAAGACCAATTTTGCTCAGCTCAGTCTCGGTTATTACTGTTGTAGTAGTTTTATTGGAACAGGATGGGCCAGCTACGATAATTACTTTTATCTCGTCCTTGTGACCCAGAATTTTCTCAATGGCATCGTTGACGTTGTCTTTATATCTCTTATCAGAAAGCTTTACCAACTCGCGAATATCTTTTCCATTGCGGTTTTCAATCCATTCATTCAAAGAAAAGAGGCTTTCGCATTCATGCTCAATATTCCACTCGAGTACCCGATGGCACTCATCATAATGAATGCCGTTATTAGTAAATTGTTCAGGTAGAATTTCACCATCTCTAACCTTTTTCTTACCCTCACGGAACATCATAAATCCTTCAGTAAGCTCAATTTCTCCAATATCTTTAAGCACTGTTTCTATAATGTCCATCAGATACTCACGACTGGGATAGAGCTCAGCCTTGGTAAGATCTCTACTGGAATACTCAAGGACTTTCCGGACGAGAAAACTAACTAACTCAGTTTTTTCTTCATCGGACACAGAAGGGAAAAGCCCAGATCTGTACTTATCTTCAAGCTCCTCATTATTTATCTGGCAGGTAATAAACTCCTCAAGAGCCTCAGTGGATAAATTTGTTTTTTCGCCAGAGAACTCACGATATTCCTCCAAAAGAACTATTGAGAGGCGTCCGGTAACACAAGCATGCTCCAAGCGTCTAAACCGCTCTTCTGGAACAAAATTTATATATTTTTTAAAGACGTCATCAAGAAGCCAGCTCAAAGAATAGAACCTATCATAGGCTCTCCTATAAACGCTCTCGTAATACTTTTTTGCCCGGCTTTCTGCAATCCATTTGTTCACCCTTTCTACATCGACCATAGTTGAAACCAAGGAATTTACTATTTTATCTGGCTCAAACTCCACAATTTTGCCGTGCTTATTTATAATCTTGTTTATTTTTTTTGGTATTGCCATAATATTAACCTCATAACATTTCAAAAGCACAGTATTATAATATAAATATGCATTACTTTCAACTGCATTTAACCCTCAAATATAACTTTTGAAAATTTCTGGATTTTTAGTATAATGGGTTTCAAACTGTGCATTCAAAAAAATTTACCAGGAGATTCGTATGACCCAAAACCCCAATCTACCCTTACAAAACGGGACACAGAACGATAGTGAAAAAAAAGGCGAAAGTACCTGTCCAGCATGCGGATACTTCGCAGGTGTGGAAGCTACCTGCGTAAGATGCGGAGCGAGAGTTGAAAAAAACATCGCAGTTCGCACCGTAAGAATAATAGCAGTCATCGGATCCATTGTCGGAATTATCCTGCTTTGGATTGCTGCATACATGAAAATTCCCCCCGTTATAGCTATCGGTGAGATATCTGAACCAATGAATAATGCACTCGTTGAGATAATTGGAAATGTAGCCCGAATAGATTATGTTGAGAATGACAACACTTTCCGCATGACAATTAGTGATGGCACCGGACAAATCAGACTCAACGCGATCAACAGGCTCAGAGCTTTCCGTGAAGTACACGGCGACAATATGCCGGAACACATGGATAAGGTGAGTGTTATAGGGACATTAAATATTTCTCAAGCCTGGGGAAACTCCATGTTTCTATCAATCCCCGACCGTTTAAAAGTCTTAGAAAAATTCACTCTTCAAGAGGTTGCTATCGCTGACTTAAAGACTGAAGATGAAGGAAAACACTTCTTGATTGACGCAAAAATCCACGCTTATAGGGAAATTCCCACACGGAGCGGAGGAATACTCAGAAGCATTACCCTATCAGACGGGACAGGCTATATAGACCTTCCGCTATTTGACAGTCAATTCGATGCTCTATCCTCCACAGTACAGTCAGCCCTTGTGAAAAAAGGAACAGGGATCCGCCTCCAAGCGAAGGTGGGGGTATTCAGAGATCAGCCACAACTTGAGCTGGTTGAACCAGAAAACCCAGAATTCCTGATAATTAAGTAGCAGATTATGCCACCTGATATACTTACCATTGTTTATGTCATTCTGGGTACTTTCGTAGGCGCAGCCCTCTGCTCCATACCCGCACTACACATATATAACGTAGCAGGTATCGCCATGGTAATATGGACTGGGGCCAGGTTTCTTATACCTTACTATGCTCTGGCTCCCTTCTTTATGTCACTTGTTGTAGCCTACTCTTTTTTAAACACTCTGCCCATGACATTTCTGGGTGCTGCTGATGAATCTGCAGGCGCCACCATGCTGCCATCGCTCAGTCTTGTATCTAAGGGTAGGGGACATGATGCAGCGCTTATGACTGGACTGGGAACTCTTATGGGGGTATTTGCCCTCTTGGCACTCTATCCCTTTTTCTGGTATATCTGGCCATATATTGCCGTAGCAACTGGGCCTCACCTACACTGGATAATCGGCTTGGTGATAGTCCACTACATTATGAGTGAGTGGCCCAAGGGAGCTGGAAGAGGAAACACTCCCTGGCAAAAATTTAAAGAAGCCTGGAGAAATGTTTTTGCTGGACTCCTTACCTTCACTCTGGCTGCTATATTCGGTCTTATCTATACGAGTAAACCCATAATGCCGGTAGAAAGTAGTTTTCAAAACATTATGCCTGTTTTTATTGGTTTTTTCTCTATTCCATCCATCATTCAGACCCTTATTTCGGACTATAGGCCACCAGCCCAGTACCAGAGTGATGGAATAAATGCGGGCTGGGAAGATTTTGGCTACGGTCTTCTTCCAGGATTTATAGGTGGAATGTTGGCTGCCTACCTTCCAGCAGTAACCGCTGGAATAGGTGCGCTACTTGCTGGTCATATAACAAATCATAGGAACATTGAAAAAGCTCAATTTCTTCCCCCAAAAGAGGAGGGAGAGATTCGCCACCTCCATACCCCTGAAATGTACTACAGACAGGAACGCCTCTTTCTAATTTCTGGTGGAATGATAAAAATTCTATATTACGTTGGTGCCTTTATTATGCTTTTTATTCTAACCGACCTCACTCCATACGGTACGGGTCGCGGTGGTCTTACCTTTATACTTAGACCAATCTTTATTGCAGAAAAAGGCGATTTCTTTGTAATGATAAGCACAATACTTTTGAGCGGTTGTATATCCTTTCTTCTTCTTATAAAAGGGACAAGACTTTTTGTTAAAATACTACCTAAACTTAATTTGAAATTAATATATATAGCGTCGCTGATTGTTGTCTATATCATAATCTATATTATGGGCGGAGGCTGGACAGGCATAGCAGTATCCTTGGTTACCACCTGTATCGGAATGATACCGGTCTTTTACAGTTGTAGAAGAAGCCACTGTATGGCAGTTCTCTTGGTTCCTATTGCCCTTAATATGGCGGGCTATGGTGATGCAGTAACGAGATTTTTGAGGCTGGTCTAATGAAAGGACTTACCCATTTTGTTTCCGG
>JAAZFS010000117.1 GCA_012511615.1 Elusimicrobiota bacterium
ACTCTGTTGGTGATGCCTGCCATGGGTATAAGCCAAGGAGCTCAGCCCATATTAGGCTATAACTATGGAGCTAAAAATTACTCACGAGTTAAAGACACCCTAAAATTAACAGCTTTTTCGGCAACTGCTATTATAATAATTGGTTTTATCGCCTCCAAAATCTGGCCGGCTCAACTCATTGGGCTATTTAACAAAAACCCACTACTGATTGAGCAGGGAGTCCACGCGATGGGTATCTTTTTTAAATTTATACCCTTAGTAGGTTTGCAAATGATTGGCTCCAGCTACTTTCAGGCAGTTGGCAAACCAAACCAAGCTACTGTGCTGGGTCTGTCGAGACAATTTTTTATCTTTATACCGGTCTTGTTTATTCTTCCGCATTTCTGGGGATTGGAAGGCGTATGGTGGTCAGCTCCTGTGTCTGATATAGGCGCCTTTCTTTTAACAGGTATATGGCTCTGGGTTGAACTTGGGCGCTTAAATCAAGCGGAAGCCAAGAATTCCATCCAGTAAAAAAAGTAGTTTTCTGAAAAAACCTGCCTAAAACATCTTATAAAAAACAGCAAATTCTTAGAGGATATTATTAGAAAATTATGCCTTATTTCAATTTGACTTAAGAAAAGGGCTTTAGTAAAATATTATGATGTTACTTCAGGTAGATTATTGGCGCCGGTTTCTGAAAGGAGAAAACAAATGGCAGTTGATTACAAAAGTATAGGTTTAGTCAATACGGTAGAGATGTTCAAAAAAGCTTTCGACGGAGGCTATGCAATTCCGGCATATAATTTTAATAATATGGAGCAGCTGCAGGCAATTATTGCCGCCTGTGCCGAGACATCCTCGCCTGTGATTTTGCAGGTCTCTTCAGGTGCAAGAAAGTATGCAAATCAGACTCTTCTAAGATACATGGCAGAAGGAGCGGTAGAATATGCAAAAGAACTGGGAGCCAATATTCCGATTGCCCTCCATCTTGACCATGGAGATACATTTGAGCTCTGTAAGAGCTGCATAGAAACTGGTTTTTCCTCAGTAATGATAGATGGTTCGCATCATCCATATGAGGATAATGTGGAACTGACGCGTCAGGTAGTAGAGTACGCCCATAAGTACGACGTTACGGTGGAGGGAGAACTTGGAGTTCTTGCCGGAATAGAAGACGATGTGGTGGCAGAAGAGTCAACCTATACCCGCCCAGAAGAAGTGGAAGATTTTGTAGAGAAAACCGGTGTTGACTCATTGGCAATTTCTATTGGAACTTCACATGGGGCAAATAAATTTAAAGCCGAACAGTGCACTCTGAATGAAGATGGACAGCTTGTTCCGCCTCCTTTAAGATTTGATATTTTAGAGGATATTGAGAAAAGACTGCCCGGGTTTCCAATAGTGCTTCATGGATCCTCAAGTGTACCGCAGGATCTTGTGGAGACTATTAATAAATACGGTGGAGCCCTAAAAGGTGCAGTAGGTATACCGGAAGAACAGCTGAGAAAGGCTGCTGCTTCTGCAGTGTGTAAAATAAATATTGACTCTGACGGAAGACTTGCAATGACGGCTGCTATCAGAAAAGTTATGGCAGAAAGTCCTGCTGAATTTGACCCAAGAAAATATCTTGGACCAGCAAGAGAT
>JAAZFS010000014.1 GCA_012511615.1 Elusimicrobiota bacterium
CTATAAAGGGAGGCGGAACATCTGTCACTTCCATGCATTACAATACAGCTCCTGGGCAAGCCCTTTGGCATTCAAAAGTACCAAACGATGAAGAGTATTTACAAATACTTGAAGAGTTGGTCCCTAAAACCGAATCAGACAGGATTACTGTCGCATTCAATAACTTTAAAAAACATTATAGGAGCACCCCCCTAAAGAAAATAAATAAAAATCCTTCTACTCGTGATATATTCGCAGAGACAATGCTTAAAAAAGCTGAATTAAATCAAAAAATCATTATGCTCGATGCAGACCTAGCGCAATCGATTAAAATACATACATTTCAGGAGCGGTTTCCTGAAAGATTCATAGAAACCGGCATTGCGGAACAAGATATGGTTTCAATCGCTGGCGGCTTAGCACTTGAAGGACTGATTCCTGTAGTAAATACCTATGCATGTTTTTTTAGAAGGGGATTTGAACAGATTTATATAAATGCTACGGAAAAAACATTTATAATTTACGCTGGCAATTATTCGGGTCTCTGCTATTCTACTGACGGTAAAACTCATCAAATGACTGGTGATATACCCATGATGCGCTCTATACCTGACATGAGAGTTTACGATCCATTTTGCAAAGAAGAACTCGATAGTTTACTTGATTTTCTATTTTGCACAGAAAAAATCAAAAATTATCCTGTCTATATAAAGCTTCGTAGAACTCCCTCTAATTCACAGATAAAACTACCAGCTAATTATTCTTTTGATCCTGAAAACGGGGTTCATCTTAAACCAGGCAGAGATATATGTCTGGTCGCAGCTGGCCCCCATATGGCTTCATATGCCCTTAAAGCCACAGAACTTGCAGGCTGTAATTCCGGGATTGTAGCACTTACTCCTCAGAATTATCTCAACCCCAGCAAAATCAAAAGTCTCTTTGAGTCCTACACTACACTGGTTACTCTTGAAGAGGGGGTAAGCTCGGGAGGTCTTGGCGATGCTTTATCTGAAATCAATCTAGGAAAAAAAATAATACGTAAAGGCGTGGACGATTTCACATTCAGTGCGAGAAGGAAGGAAGATTTATATAAAAATTTTAATTTAGACCCGGAATCTCTTGCAAGAACTCTAAAGAAACTATCAGTAGCGACCGCTAAGCTTTGAAAAAACTCTCCTTCGCTTAATAGACTCCCAGAATCCCGCACTTACAAACTCTATTCCGTAAATATAAACTGCTGATTTACGATTACTCCGACGAATCATACCCTCTACAAAATAAACGCGCCGACCCGGAAAAATAAACTTCAGAACAACTTCTTCCTCTTGATTAAATTCAATCGGACATTCCACAGCTGCTCCACCCGCGCTTATATTTATAAGAGCTACTCTGGCTTTTTTCTCTGTATCATCAAGAGATTCCATCTCCAGAAGAACAAGTGTCTGCCTTCTACGATGTCTCCTAAGTGGTAATCGATTAGTATTCATTGCTTAAATGATGATAAAAAATATTAAATAATTCAAACATGCAGCTTGCGATATCAGTCTAATCAAGCAAAGCGCAGTACTCTCCGCACATGGAGCAAGCCCGATCATCGCCTACAGGATATTTTTCACGCGCACGCTTTATAATGTTTGGATCAAGCGCATATTTTTGCATCAAATCCCAATCTAAATCCGCACGAGCCCGAGACATTTTATCATCTCTCTTACGAAAGAGTTCAGGGTTTCGTGCAATATCGGCGCTATGTGCTGCAATTTTAGATGTAATCACCCCTACCGCAACATCACTCTCTTCAGGGAGATAAAGGTGCTCGGCAGGAGTTAAATAACATAAGAAATCCGCACCCTTCCATGCGGCAAGAGCGCCTCCAATGGCTCCTGCAATATGATCATAGCCCGCCCCTATATCTATTGTAAGCGGACCCAATACATAAAAAGGAGCGCCACCGCAAAGTTCTTTTGCCATCTTTACATTTTCCTCAATGAGATGAAGAGGTACATGGCCGGGGCCTTCTATAATAACCTGAACTCCTCTGTCACGGCAGCGGGCAGCAAGCTCTCCAAGCACTTTAAGCTCAGCATACTGAGGGTCATCTGAAGCATCGGCAAGAGCGCCTGGTCGGAGGCCGTCTCCAAGTGAAAGAGTGACATTGTGCTCAAAAGCAATGTCCAAAAGCTCATCAAATCTCTCATAAAAAGGATTTTCTTTACCGGTTCTCTTCATCCACCTATAAATAATTTTACCACCACGAGACACCATACCCCCCAAACGATCTGCGTCCTCTAAAACCTTCACCACTTCTTTACAGACACCCGAGTGGACTGTCATAAAATCCACCCCCATTTCTGCCTGCTGGCGAACTATGTCCACAAAATCATCGGAACCCAGTGCCTCTAAATCTCCCCCAAGACAGACAGCTCCATAAGCCGGAACCGTTCCTACTGGTATAGGTGACTTTTCAAGGACGCCAGCGAGAATTTTTTTCCAGTTCTTTCCAATAGTAAGATCCATTACTGTATCTGCGCCATGTTCGACAGCAATCTCGAGTTTTTTTAATTCATCGCCAGCACTACTCTTGTCAGGTGAGGCACCGATATTTGCATTAACCTTAACCGACAATCCCTCTCCTATGGCGCAGGGCTTTTCTATATTTAATCTTTTTTTATTTAAAGGAATTGCAACTGTCCCGCGGGTGATTCTATCCTTTAGTTGGTCAATAGATACACATTCTTCTTCAGCTAACTTAATCAGTAAATTTTTCATAAAAATCCTTCTCGATATCGTAAATTCTAAACCTCATTCTCTTAAAATTCATCCCAGCTTCTGGGGAAATAATTTTTCCGGACTCTTCAAGAACCCTTAAACCTTCCTTAACTCGATTAAAACTTGCCCGCGGAATATCTTCTTCAGAAGAACGTCCTCCTTCGAGAGCATCGGCAAGAAGGTCTTTTCCAGTTGAACGCCCTTTAATAATCTGAGGATATTCTTCCTTCACCAATCCCCAAAGTCCATGTCGGAGCTCTCTCACTGACTCCATGAGCGAAGAATCTCTTAAGTAAAATCGAGCCCAGTCCTCAATTACCCTAAGCCCCTCGCCGACTCTATTTATGTTGGCATCCAGCATGGCTTGCTTTCTAAGTTCTCGCTCATTCAGCATTGCTTTAATATCCTTTCAATTATGGATGAGGTAGAAAGTCCCTTCTCCATCTTTACTCTGACTGTCTCTCCTGAATACTCTTCACCGACAATTTTATCTATCGTATATTCAGAACCCTTCATGAGAACATCCGGTCTTATTGCTTTGATGAGCTCCAAAGGAGTTTCTTCTTTAAATATAATTACAAAATCGACTCCCTTTAGGGCCAGCAGCATCCTGGCTCGGTCTTGTTCGTTAATGATAGGTCTTGATGGTCCTTTAAGTTTTTTTACCGAAGAATCAGAGTTGAGACCTATTACTAAAATATCACCCAGGGCAGCCGCAGAATTTACAACCTTAACATGTCCAGGGTGGAGAATATCAAAACACCCGTTTGTAAAGACAAGCTTTTTATTTTCTCTCAGCGGTCCTAATTTTTTTAGGAGTTCTTCGACAGAATAAAATAGGTTAGGCATCCGGAAATACTGAATCCTCTACAATGAGGCATATCATATGAAAAATAACCTGATGGCATTCCTGAATATGGGATGTAATACTGGAAGGAGCTCTCAACAAAATATCTGCTTTTCCAGCAAGTTTTCCACCAGGGGTTCCTGTCATAACTATGAGAGTTGCCCCCTTTTCTTTAGCCATATCTGCTGCTTTTAAAGCCGACTCTGAATTTCCAGATGTTGATATTACAATTACCGCATCTTTTTCAGTAGCAAGGGCATCTATTTGACGGCTGAAAACTTCTGAGAAATCATAATCATTAGATACTGCAGTTACATAGGAAGAGTTTGAAGTTAAATCAATGGCCGCTAGAGGCCCACGATTTTTTCTAAACCTACAGAGTAGCTCCGTTGATATATGCAGAGAGTCAGCCGCAGATCCTCCGCAACCCATTGTCAAAACTTTTCCACCTGCTTTTAAAACCTCTTCAATTTTAATGGCAGCCTTCTCTACTTCTGCACTTATTTCTTCAACTGCAGATATGGCTACAGAAGACTCTTTTATATAGTTTTTAATTTTATCTTTATTAGAGACACTCATTTTTTTAACTCCTCCTGAATAAAATGGGTATTAAACTTGCCCGGAGGAAATTATTATTTTCCAATAATAGCTTATGGAAATCAATTACTGTATCGACTCCTCCTATTTCAAATTCATCCAGAGCTCTACTCATTCTTGCTATGGCTTCAGAACGATTTGCTCCGCGTGAAATTAGCATCCAAAATCTCCAATATTTTTTTGTCAGCTTTTTTAAATCTCATTAATCAGCTCTGGATATATATTCTCTGGTTCTTGTATCTACAATTATATTTTCACCTTCCTCAATAAATAAAGGCACATCTAAAACCAAGCCGGTCTCCAGTTTCACTTTTTTCATCCCACCACTTACGGTGTTACCTTTAACGCCAGGCTCAGCCTCACTCACATTCATTGTTATCTTTGCCGGTAATTCAAGATCCAGTACATCACTTCCATACATTAAAAGATCAACATCATTACCTTCTATAAGATAATCGATTTTATCGCCTACTTGTTCTTTGGAAACACTTATCTGGGTAAAATCCTCATTATTCATAAATATAAGGAACTCCCCATCAAGATATAGGTATTGCATAGTATTTCTTTCAACAATGGCCTGCAGAACTTTTTCAGTAGCCCGCAAGTTTTTTTCCACAATCTGCCCGGTAGTAATGTTCTTGGCCTTAATTCTCATATAGGCACCACCTTTTCCGGGTTTATGGTGATGAAACCATACAACTGTGCAAACCGCATCATCCAAAACAAGATAAATCTTGTTGCTTATTTTATTTACTGGTATTAACTGGTTAATAATTCACTCCCTTCTGCTGTTATTAAATACGTATCTTCAACCCTCATTCCTCCGTACCCTCGTATATATAATCCCGGTTCGACTGTAAGTGTCATTGATTCTTCTAGCAAAGAATCCACACCGGGGGCCAGACGGGGAGCCTCATGAACCTGAAGCCCTATCCCATGTCCTACTCCGTGTGTAAAATATTTTTCAAGACCATATTCGGAGAGTACATCAAAGGCGGCAGCGTGTATAGCTGAACATTTTACGCCTGGTCTAAGCAGACTAACAGAGGCTTCTTTAGCTCTTTCAAGAGCCTCTAGCAGCCTCTCAGACTCAAAATGGTCTATGAATTTAGTCAATATGTATGTTCTTGTCAAGTCGCTACAATAGCCTTTGAATTTAAGTCCATAATCAATTTTCAAGGCAGCAGTTTGAATGATGTTATTTGTTGGAATATGGTGGGGATATGCCGCGTTTTTCCCTGCAGCTACTATTGGTTGAAAGGCTCTGCCCGAGGCACCATTTTTCCAAGACTGGTTTTCTAAATAGCCAGCAAGCTCTGCCTCGGTACGCCCCCGCCACTCCTCCGGATCCACTGAATTTAAAACCCCAGCAGCAAGTCTACAGGAAGTTCTTATCATATCTATCTCAACAGGCTCTTTAATGACGCGAAGTGACTCCATTATCCGGTGATCTTTATAACCTAAAGAGCTGAAAAGGATAGCATAGGTATAACCGATCTGACCCGCTTCAAAAAACACCTTTTTCCCAGCGGATAAAAGACGGATTTCACTCTCAGGAAACTTCCCACTATAGAGGCGACAGTCTAGTTTTCCATCAAGTAAGTCCAGGGCTGCATTAAGGCTAACGCCGGAAACAAACAAGACTGCTTCTTTTTCATCAAGATAGAGAATCCCACCTCCATCAAAACCAGTTAGATATTCTATATCCGACTCTGCTGTTATTAATCCCCCATCAAAGGGAATACCCGAGAGAGCCTCCCTGAATTTTTCTATTCTCATCAACTTATCTATTTGTCTACAACTGCTTCCAGGGCCAGGGTATAGCTCCTATGTTTGAATCCGGAGATAATTCCATCAGCCCCTGCAGCCGTAAGAGAGCGTTCCCTGAATTTTTCTCTTCCCATTATGTTTGAGAGGTGGACTTCAACAACCTTACCCCTAAAAGCCCTGAGAGAATCTAAAAGAGATACGCTTGTGTGAGTTAGCCCAC
>JAAZFS010000118.1 GCA_012511615.1 Elusimicrobiota bacterium
CCAAATGTGGTCTCGCCAAGTATTATCCCTTTTTTATGATCCTTTAACGCTTCGGCAACAATTTCGGAAGAAGAGGCAGAACCACGATTTACAAGGATCACAAGTGGTATCTCAGGGTCCCAAGTTTCCTTTCTGCCATAATATTTTCTGTTCTGGTCTAACCTTCTTCCCTCTGTATATACTATAAGAGAACCTTTAGGAAGAAAAAAATTAGCGGTAGATACAGCCGAGTTTAGTAGACCACCAGGATTATTTCTTAAATCTAATATAATCCCTTCCGCACCTTCTTCTTTCAAGTTAGTAAGTTCCTTTTCAAGGGCAGATGGGGCATCATCTGAGAATTCAACCATACGAAGATAGCCAATTTTTCCCTCAAGCATATCACTGAAAACTTTTTGAGGAACGATTATATCCCTTGTAATCGTAAACTCAATTAGGTCATCCTCCCCTTCCCGGGAGATACCTATGGTAACTTCGGTCCCTTTGGGACCCCTGAGTTTTTGAACAGCTTCGTTGAGTGAGAGTCCAACAGCCGACTCATCCTCTATTTTGACAATTTTATCACCCGGAAGAATCCCCATCCTAAAAGCAGGAGTATCAGGAAGGGGTGTAACTACTGTAATTAACTTATCCTCCGAAGTAATACGGATTCCAAGTCCACCGAACTCACCTTCGGCATCGGACTTTAAAAGCTCGGAAGCCTCTGGCTCAAGAAATGTAGAATAGGCATCAAGCTCGGCTAACATCCCATGGTAGGCTCCCTTCATCAGAGCATCTAAATCCACTTCTTCAACATAATTCTCTGTAACAAGAACAAATATATCAGAAAAAAGCCGCATCTTAGACTCAACATCAGCTATATTTTCCTTGCTGTGTATAGGAGAAAGCACAAAAGAAGATACAGTCGAAATAAATAAGATAATAAGCGATGCTTTTAATAGTTTTTTCATTTTAATCTCCAGAATTATCGGTGAGCCAATCAGACGGGTCAAGTGGGGAAGAATCGAGTCCCAGTTCAAAGTACAGGTTCTCAGAAGCCACTACCCCAATGATCCCGGCAGGTTCAACCTCGTCACCCGGCTGGACCTTTGTAGTTTCAAGCCGGCCGTATAAAGTATAATAATTTTTTCCGTGGTCAATTACAACTACTTGCTTCATACTGCTGACGGAGCCAGTAAATACCACCACCCCTTTTCCGACGGTCCTAACCAAAGAGCCGGATGAAGCCTTTATTACCAGCCCCCTGTTGTAAATATCCGCATCAAGTTTTGGATGCCTCTGTTTCCCAAAAAAAGATATTATTTTCCCCTCTACAGGATAGGGGAGCTTCCCCTTGGCTGCAAGAAAACCCTTAGCCATAAGATTGAGTCTCTCAATATCTACTGCTTGCATTCTTAAATTCGCCAGAAGCTCCGATAGACGGGCCTTCTCTTCCTCAAGTTTCCTCAAGTCTCCTTCCCTAGAGTCACGCTCTTTTCTAATCCCAGCTAAAAGTGTTATCTGCTCCTGTTTTTTTCTTATCAGAGTATTCTGCAAGCTTACAAGCTCCCTTTCAAGACTAATAAGCCTCTTCATTTTGGCTTCCTTTTCGCCTTTCAGGCGGGCGGTCTTCTTTGCTTTTTTGGAAATAATTTCATATTCCTCCGCAGTAAAACGGACAAGATCTCCCGGCGCCGGTGGAGAAGGTTCTGAAATAATATGATAGGAATACCAGGGAAGAGTTTCCGCAAGAATTTTTCTTCTCAGGTAAATCATGGCCACCTGATTTAAGAGGCATCCAGCCTCTGTTTCGGCACTTTTTTCTTCAATAAGTTTTTCCTCAAGACTCCTAACTTCCCTCTCTATCTGGTAGCGCTCTAAGGTAAGAGCCTCCACTTGCGACTCCTGGCGAAGAAGGTCAGCCTCAAGAACCTTGCTGGTTTTAAGAATAGCAGACTCTTTATCTGAAAGATTTTTTAAGGTTTTACGGTAGAAATCAAGCTCAGTTTCAAGGTTTTTAAGTTCAGAAGTCTGATTAGATATCCGAGTCTGAATTTCTTTTAGCTCGGTTTCGGATGTGGCACCCGGATGGGTGAGGACAAAAAAGATAAGTAAGGCCCGGCCAATTATCCCCAACATATCATTTAGTCTCTTTGTAGATATGAAAAAGAGAAAATAAGCCGGCAGTAAATCCAGCGACCAAAGGTGAAACAAGCATCATATAAAATATTTCTGAACCTGGACTAATATAGTAGATAGCAATAGAAATTATTCCAGAAAAGAAAGCCGACCCTAAAAAACAATAAAGAAAAGACTTCCTAAAGGCAGAAAGAGCTGGTATATATCTCCCATACCCTAAATGTTCCGAAAGAATAAACTCATTCCTGCGACTCCCAATATAGATATGAATTCCGGCATATATAAAAAGTAGACCACTAACGGCAAATAGGCTAGCCAAAACAAGAAAGAGACTGCCAAGACGACTAACCAGACTGAGGGTATTATCAATCATTTCATCAGAATAGACTAGTTCGCCTACAGAATTCATATTTTCCAGAGCCCCTATCAAGTCCTCTATTTCAGATTTATAATAGGGATCAAAACCTAAATTAAAGGCGGAGGGTAAACTTATTTCCAAATCGGAGGAAACACCCGTATCTAAACAAAAATCCTCTATACCTTCCTCAGATGTTATATGCTTTCTTATTATTAGGCCCGGTTCAGTATTTACACTCGCTTTAAAAAAATCTTCTTCATAGGTAAACACAGTTACACTCATTCCCCCAATCAAATAAGAACTTATAAATGAACGTAAAGGGATAAAGAAAATAGATGAGCTTAAAAAGAAGGAGCCAGCCAAAAGTAGCATCAGGCGTACTTTTCTATACATTTTTGTTTAAGGTTATTAGCTTAAAATCTATATCGGAAAAACTCTCCGCGGCATCAGAACGGCAAGTAACCACAACTCCCGTAGAACGACCAGGAGCCTCCTTGATAAACTCCCGCAGGCGGGAGTCATCTACGCTAGAAGTAATGTTTAAATCGCAAAGTACAAATTGCGGTTCACTGATAAGTGCCATTGAGAATGCAAGAAGTGATTTTTCTGCCGAAGAAAGCTCTGATGGCAGAAGCTCTCTCTTTAAAATAAGACCGGCGGGCGAGAGAATATCCATAACCCTGTCAAAGACCATGCCCCGAGGTATTCCCTCAAGTCTAAGAACATATTCAAGATTTTCATAAAGACTTTTCTCCTCTAAAAAACAGGGAGTAGGAGGAATAAAGCTGATTTGTCTTCTAATATGCCTTAAATTCCTTGAAGAAAGCTCTGTAGCCTCAACTCCGTTAATTGTAATTATTCCAGAGGAGGGTTTAATTTTTAAAGCCAGAAGTTCCAACAGAGTACTTTTGCCGCTTCCTGGAGGGCCGGACACAAGATTGATAGTTTCCCTATCTATAGAAAGATTTATATTTTTAAGAATTTCCGCACCAGAATCCCCAGACTTTCTGTAAAATACGTTTTCTAAGCTTATATTATGAAGCACGCCAAATCACAGGAGAATCAGTCCTTCGAAAGAGACTTTATCCGCTCTGCGGCCCGCCAGCCCCAAAATTTTCCGGAGGCCTCAGATGTGAGAGCTGAATAACTCTCAAGTGCTCGGTCATAGTTTCTATTTGCAAGCTCTTGAACATAGGCTGACAGAAATCCTGCTCGCTCTTGGGTATATTTTGAAGGTGATTCATCAATAATGAAAGAGTTTACATCAAAAAGTAAAGAATAATTTTCAGACTCAAGGTACCTGATTGCAGCTACTTCCGCCAGACTATAGGCATCTGGAAAATTCTCCTTAGAAACCCCATCAGTTTCAGAAAGTGTTTTTGCCAGATTGAAAAGGTAGTCAGCTCCAGCTCTGGCGCCTTCCATAGAAGAAATTAAATCACTGGCTCTTAGTCCGGCTGAAACTCTCCGATATCCATAAGGATGATGAAGGGCAGCTGCTTTTAAAGATAGAATCAGATTATCCTTATCTACCGTATCTATTCCTGAAAGCGCAATAGCTAACTCATAGGCAAGAGGAGAATCTGGATAAAGATTAGTGAACTCCTGGATTTTCACAA
>JAAZFS010000119.1 GCA_012511615.1 Elusimicrobiota bacterium
AGTAATACCTGTTATATCCGCCTCTTGAAAGGCATCGTTTCCTATCAAACTAGTAGCAACCTGGCCCGTTATTGCAACCATTGGGACAGAATCCAAATAAGCCGTTGCAATCCCAGTAACAAGGTTAGTAGCTCCCGGTCCAGAAGTTGCAAGGCATACCCCCACTCTTCCTGTCGCACGAGCATATCCATCAGCCATGTGAGCTGCACCCTGTTCGTGACGGGTGAGTATAAATTCTATATCTTTTTCGGAAGCGAGTTCATCAAATATAGGAATTACGGACCCACCGCATATTCCAAACATTATCTCAACCCCTTCCTTTTTCAAGGATTCCAATAATATTCTAGCACCATTCATATAATCACCTTTAATCTTCTTTTTCTAAAGTTTCTCACTTATCCGCAGGTTAAACCGTTTTTTCTTCTGGGATAAGCAGCTTTTAAATTTTTTAAAAATTCTTCCACCCAAGCATCCAGTTTACTTTTTTCAAACCCAGCAACCAAATGCTCAATACCAACCGGCTTTATTTAACTATTTTTTAAATTTTTATTAGAGCTATAGGACCACGATAGTTTAGGTCCAAAAATAAGACCCAGCTTTAGCTAAGACAAAACAGAGTTTTTGTCAAAGTACCCATAATTCTTTTTCAGCAGAATGTCTCTCAAAAACATTCTACCTTATCAGTCAAGTATAATTTCTATACCTGTATCTTTGAGGGCACCTGCAAAATCTTCATCTGCTGCCTTCACTGGTTATTCCTCAATCAAGACAACATCCAGTTCTACAACTGGTGCTGCAGCCTTCTTTTCTACTACTGGCTGAGGAGTACTTACTCTTCCCGGATCTACCACAGGAATTTCCAGGCGGGCATGCATGGTTGGTTTTTCTTTATCACTGGCCCGCCAATAGAGTCCCGCAAAAGAAAACAAGATGGCGGCCAGAATAGCTAAAACCACAAATAGTCTAGTCTGTTTAATGCTAAACATTATTTATTTCCTTTCTTCCTTTAGAAGTTTGTACTCAATACTGTCTACAATGGCATCCCAAGAAGCTTCAATTATATTTTCAGAAACTCCTATAGTTCCCCAGGCATCCGTGCCATCGCGAGATTCTATTAATACCCTGACCCTAGCAGCAGTTCCTTCGCGCGCATCAATCACCCTTACTTTAAAATCAGTAAGGCTGACAGATTTCAGTGCAGGATAAAATTTTTCCAGGGCTTTCCGCAAAGCATTGTCCAGAGCATTTACAGGTCCATCGCCTTCTGCTGCGGTATGTTCGCTAACTCCGTCTATAGCGACTTTTATTGTCGCCTCGGTCCGCATTCCTCCATCAGCATCACTATCTGTAATCACTCTAAATCCCTCAAGGTCGAAAAACTTTTTGTATTCGCCTGTTTCTTTGCGCATAAGGAGTTCAAAAGAAGCCTCTGCTCCCTCGTAGTGATAGCCCCTATCTTCAAGTTTTTTTATCTTGTTAAGAATATTATTTACATTCTCAGTATTTTTTTCAAGGTCAATATCAAACTCCTCTGATTTAAGTTTGATATTACTAGCACCAGCCAACTCTGAAAGCAGTATGCGTCTTTTATTACCCACTACTTCGGGCGCTATATGTTCATAAGTTGAAGAATCCCGCCGGACTGCACTAACATGTATTCCCCCTTTATGGGCAAAAGCCGAATGCCCAACAAAAGGCTGATGGGAATTTGGGACGATATTAGCTATCTCGTCTACATATCTAGATAGTTCAGTAAGCCGGACCATATTTTCTTCTGGTATACACTCATAGCCCATTTTCAGCTGCAGATTGGCAATAATAGAGATAGTATTTGCATTTCCGCATCTTTCACCATAACCATTGACCGTTCCGTGAACCATGCAGCATCCAGCCCTGACCGCTGCCAGAG
>JAAZFS010000120.1 GCA_012511615.1 Elusimicrobiota bacterium
AGTATAGGGCCGGCAGAAGCGATTAATTTAAATGAATTGTAACTCTAAAAGAGAAAAGGAGGAAATGTGGAAGTAGGATTGATATATGTAATTTTTGCGGCGGCGCTGGCTATAGGCTTATCCGCTACTGGTTCGGCTATTGGTATAGGATATGCAGGACAGGCAGCAAATGGGGTTCTCTCGGAGGATCCAGATAAATTCGGTATAATGCTTATACTTGTTGCCCTTCCTGGAACACAGGGGATTTATGGCTTTATATCGGCCTTCCTTATAATTCTTAAAGTGAATATGTTGGGGGATGCAATGGCAACATTTACTGCAGCTCAGGGTCTACAGCTGATTGGTGCTGCCCTTCCCATAGCTATTACTGGACTTACCAGCGGAATTCATCAGGGAAAAGTATGTGCTGCCGGTATTGGCGTAGCAGAGAAAAAACCTGCTGAGGCTATGAAAGCAGTTATATTTGCGGCACTCGTGGAAACTTATGCCGTACTCGGGTTGGTTATAACTATATTCCTCTTAAACGGTATCAAAATTTAATATGGGTAAAGGAATAGATAAACTTCTTTCGGAAATAACCCGCCTTTCTGAGGCGGAGTGTAAAACAATTACCTCCGAAGCAGAATCCGAGATTAAGGGGATAGAAACGGACCTCAAAAAGAAGAAGGACTTGAAAAAACTTGAGTCCGAAAAGAAATTCCGACGAGAAGGAGAACTGGCTGCGGCTCAAATTATGACGGCGGCCCGGATGGAAATCAAAAAAGACCGCCTGGCAAATAAGGCGGATTTGATGAATTTGGTTTTCACCAAGGCCTCAGAACAGCTCTCCGATCTTAAAGGAAAAGATAGAGAAAAATTTCTTCATAAGCTTCTAAAAATTTCTGTTTTCACAGGAAAAGAAGAAGTTCTTCCCGGAAAGGACGAGGATTCGCTCACTTCAGCTCTGGTGAAAAAAATAAATTCATCTGAAAAATGGGATCTCACCCTTGATGAGAAAACAGACAGAATTAGAGAAGGATTTATTTTGAGGGCGGGAGAGTTTGAGACAGTAGTGGATATGTCTGCACTGAAAAATTATCTGCGCGAACATTATGAGGCTAGGGTAGCCGATGAACTTTTCAGTCAGGAGTAAAAGCCGAGACCTATTTGCAGTAGGTCGTATTCGCGTCCTTGAAAAGGAGCTCTTTGATCAGGGCAGGTTCAATCGATTAGCCGAGAATAATTCAGCTCAAGCTTTTGAGACTGACCTTGCAGATACAAAATATGCTCCCTTTATAAAAGAGGCAGGCCTCTACCGGGGAATTGAAGCATATCTACATAATATCTTTCTATTTATCAAGGAGAATTCTTCCCATCCCGAGGTGGTCGATATCTTTCACTTTAGACGCGACATAATGAATTATATCAATCGATTGAGGGGCGTGGAGGAAGAGGATGCATTTTCTCCGGGTTTACTAAAAAATCTTTGGTGGACTAGCGAAATACTTCCTCCGATTTTTCGCCGCATAGAATATACTGTTAGTAAGAAATATAGCTCAGTTACTGAGGCTCCAGATAGTTACATAGAAAAAATTTCTATGGACGAGGCTCTTAATACATTCTCATTGAAAAATTCCGGGACTGCGGTTAGGGAATATTACACTGATTATATAGATATAAGAAATTTGCTGATGAATCTTTTTAATGAAGAATCTTTTTACTGGGAGGGAGGATCTATAAAGTCGACAGACTGGGAAAGTATATCTCTTGCGAAAGAAATCCCTCAAAAACTTTCTTCGCGGGGATATTTTAAGGCAGTTAGCGGTCAAAAAGATTTATTTAGCTGGGAGTTGATACTCTCCCGCTGGATTTCATCTCGCTTAAGGGGCATGAGAATGATTACATTTGGGCCCGAGCCTGCGGTTGCTTATTACCTGAGTCTGAGAGAGGAGATTAATAATCTCCGTACCATCTTAACAGGTATACTCTCCTCTGCGGATTCGGATGAAATTAAAGGAAGGCTAAATCTTGATTACCTCTGATTATAAAATTTTAGTGATTGGAAGCGACGGGTTTATTCTTCCATACAGTCTTATTGGCATTGAGGGAAAGGTTTTGCTTAATATGTCCCAAGCAAGAGAATTTGTTTTGGGGAAAGATTTGGAAAATACGCTTTTTATACTTGATGAGGAGATAATAGATGATGTCTCCGCAGTGGAGGAACTCGAGGAAGCTGGTGCGAATATTACGATACTTAAGGCCTGGGGCAGTTCCGAATTGGCCGATAGAAAGATTCGTGCAGCCTCCATAAAAGCAATAGGAACGGAAATATCTTAAATAGAGGTTTAATATGACTAGTAACAAAGATAAAAAGCAGATCGGAAGAATAAAAAAAATATCCGGTCCGCTGATAGTTGCAGAAGGCATGCCCAGTGTCAAAATGTATGAGGTTGTCCGGGTGGGTAATGAAAAACTTGTTGGTGAGGTTGTAGAACTCCATAGCGGCCTTATTTCTATACAGGTTTATGAAGAGACTGCCGGACTTAAGCCAGGCGAACCCGTAGAAGCAACTGGTTCTGCCCTATCGGTAGAACTAGGACCTGGTCTTGTCGGACAGATATTTGACGGTATCCAGCGCCCACTTGAGACTGTATATGAATCCCATGGTGAATATATAGGTCGGGGCATTGAAATTTACGGTCTGGACCGGGAGAAAAAATGGGGATTTGAGCCTTCTCTTAAAAAAGGTGACAAGGTCGCTCCTGGAGATATTATCGGGAGTGTTATGGAGACAGAGGTTGTCGAACATAGGGTTCTTGTACCTCCAGGTGTAGAAGGTAAAATTAAAAAAATAAACTCTGGGGACTATACCGTAGATGAGGTTGTAGCTCTTGTAGAAACAGAAGATGGGGATGAGGAAATCCGGCTGGCCCATAAATGGCCCGTTAGGACCAAAAGGCCCTATCTTACAAAGCTGCCTCCCGATGAGCCCATGATAACTGGCCAGAGGGTGATAGATACTTTTTTTCCGGTTGCAAAAGGAGGACTTGCTTGTATTCCTGGACCCTTTGGTAGTGGAAAAACCGTCGTTCAGCAGCAACTTGCCAAGTGGGCTGATGCGGACATTATTGTTTATATAGGTTGTGGTGAGCGCGGAAATGAAATGGCCGATGTTCTTCAGGAGTTCCCAGAACTTGAAGATCCCAAGACTGGCGAGACCTTGATTAAAAGGACTGTCCTTATAGCAAACACATCAAATATGCCTGTTGCTGCTCGTGAAGCCTCTATATATACTGGAACAACTATAGCGGAATATTATAGGGATATGGGCTATAAAGTGGCCCTTATGGCTGACTCTACTTCCCGTTGGGCAGAGGCTTTGAGAGAAATGTCAGGACGCTTAGAGGAAATGCCTGGTGAAGAGGGTTATCCAGCCTATCTATCATCCAGGATAGCAGAGTTTTATGAGAGAGGCGGCCGAGTGAAATGCCTGAGGGGCGATGCCGAAGGCTCACTCACAATAATTGGTGCAGTATCTCCTCCTGGAGGAGACCTCACGGACCCAGTTGTAAAGAATACTCTCAGGGTAGTTAAGGTTTTCTGGGGACTTGATGGAGATCTTGCTGCTCAGCGACATTTTCCAGCCATTCACTGGCTCCGGTCTTATTCGCTTTACCTAGAAAATATAGGAGATTGGATTGAGAAGAATGCTGGTCATGGATTTGCAGATATGCGGACCCGGGCTACTTTGATTCTACAAAAAGAAGAATCTCTTCAGGAGATAGTACGACTTGTCGGAGAGGAATCACTTTCCGATCAGGATCGTCAACTACTGGATACTGCCAAGATGCTCAGGGAAGATTTTCTCCAGCAACAGGCTTTTGATCCTACAGAGACCTATACGCCCTTTGTTCAGCAGTACCGGATGATTCGGGCCATAATGCTCTTCTATGATACGGCTCTTGAGGCCTTGGAGATGGGGAATAGCTTTGACTTTATACTTGAGGCTGATGTTCGAGAAAGGATAGCCAAGATGAAGCTCATAAAGCCGGAAGATATGGAAGAGTTTGACAGTATTGAGAAAGATATTAAGAGAGAACTATTGAAAAGGGCTTCTGATTCGGATGATGAAGATGCCGCTGAAAAAAATGAAAATGGAGAGGAAAAATGAGACAAGAATATCTTACAGTTAAGAGTATAGCGGGTCCCCTCTTCATCGTGGAGAAGACCCGTGATGTTGCCTATGAGGAAATTGCTTCAGTGGAACTTCCTACTGGCGAGAGAAGGCTTGGCCAGGTTCTTGAGGTTGATGAGGATCTTGTTCTTCTACAGCTTTTTGCGGGGACAAGCGGCGCAAACCTAAACGCTTCCAGAGTTAAATTTCTGGGTAAAGGATTGGATATAGCCCTATCGGAAGATATACTTGGCCGTGTATTTGACGGATTGGGAAATCCAGCGGATGGTGCTGGCGAGGTTATACCGGAGAAACGTCTGAACATTAGCGGTATGGCTATAAACCCAACTGCAAGAAGTTTCCCCGATGAGTTTATTGAGACTGGGATTTCTGCCATAGATGCTATGAATACCCTGGTTAGAGGCCAAAAGCTTCCAATATTCTCTGGGGCGGGACTTCCGCACAACCAGATTGCAGCTCAGATCGCTCGTCAGGCTAAAGTTCGAGGTGAGGGAGCTGAGTTCTGTGTGGTCTTTGTCGCCATGGGAATTACTTTTGAAGAGGCAGATTTCTTCCGGAAGGATTTTGAAAGAACTGGAGCCATTGAGCGTTCCGTCCTTTTTATGAATCTTGCGGATGATCCAGCAATTGAGAGAATCGCTACGCCCCGGATGGGATTGACGGCGGCTGAGTATCTGGCTTTTGAAAAAGGATACCATGTACTTGTGATAATGACGGATATGACCAACTATGCCGAGGCCCTCAGGGAAATTTCGGCGGCCCGAAAGGAAATTCCTGGACGACGGGGTTATCCTGGATACATGTATACTGACCTTGCCACCATATATGAGCGTGCCGGTCGGATAAAGGGTAAACAAGGGTCTCTAACTCAGATTCCGATATTAACTATGCCTAACGATGATAAAACCCACCCCATCCCTGACTTAACTGGTTATATTACTGAGGGGCAGATTATTGTATCGCCTGAGCTTCAAAACTCAAATATATATCCGCCTATCGATGTTCTTCCCTCTCTTTCAAGACTAAAACAGAAAGGTATTGGGGAGGGTAAAACCAGAGAGGATCATGCGGATGTGACAAGTCAGCTTTTTGCGGCCTATGCCCGAGGAAAACAGGCCAAGGAACTTGCGGTTATATTAGGAGAGGATGCTCTTTCAGATGTCGATAAAAAATTCTCAATTTTCGCTGATGACTATGAGCGGAAGTATGTGACCCAGGGAGAGTATGAGGACAGAGGAATTGAAGAGAGTCTGGACCTCGCCTGGGAACTTCTCAGTATTCTACCGCGCGAAGAACTCAAGCGGGTAAAAACTGAGCAGATTGAAAAATATATGAAATGAGTCATATACGAGCAAATCCAAATAGAATGGAGCTTATGCTCCTGGGAAAGAGACTTGCTTTAGCCCAGCGCGGCTACCGGCTTCTCAAGGATAAGCAGGATGAGCTTATGGATTCTTTTAGGGAATCCGTCCTTGAGTCCAGGCAAATCAGAGAAAAACTTGAAAAGGGTTATGCCTCGCTTAGAGAGCTTTACATTTCCTCTTTTTCGTCTAGCTACCGGCCGGCCCTAAGATCCTACAGTCTGCGTCCGCCGGTTTTGATGAAGCTTGCGGTGAGTCATATCCGTCTGATGAATCTTAAGATGCCGGAAATCAAGGCTGAGTTTGAGGATAATTCAGCTGATCTTGGTTCCGCCAATATTTCTCCGTCTATGCCGGAATTTCTAAAGGAATTTGCGAAAATTGTTTCCCTCACACTTGATTTAGCCAATTCCGAAAGAAGGATGTATATGGTGGCGGAAGAACTACAGAAAGTTCGGCGCCGAGTGAATGCCCTTGAACATATATTTATTCCGGAACTTCAGGAGACAATTTTCTACATTTCAATGCAGCTTGAGGAAATGGAGCGGGAGACTATAACCCGCTTAATGAAGGTTAAGGATATTGTGAGAAGGAGTAAGTGAAAAACTTAGCTTTTATTCATTATCTGATTTCCGCAATTATACTTTTCATCCTCTTAAGCCTTTATCTGCGCAAATACCGTCATAATACTCAACTGATTGAAAACTTAGAGGAAGAAAGGGAGAAAAATCGGAGCTATATTGAGGATTTAGATACCCTTCTATCCATGCTTACTCGCTTTCAGGGCTTGGGCATGTCTTATACAAAGGAAAACGATTTACAGGATTTTTGCAACCTGATAGTAGAGTATTCCACCGACCTTCTAAATACCAAGATGGGCTCTCTTATGCTGAAAAATAAATCCTTAAATAAATTAGAAATCGTAGCAGCCCGGGGTCTTTCGGAGGATGTGATTAACTCCACGAAAATTCCAATCGGAGAAGGAATTGCTGGTCGGGTAGCTCAGAACGGTAAGCCCATTTACTGCGAGGATATTGTAAATGACATCAGGTTTATGAGAAATTCACGGGTAAAATACTCCTCCAGTTCATTTATATCAGTACCGCTTAAGGTTAAGAACAAGGTTATAGGGGTACTGAATGTAAACAGCAAGAAAAAAGACCAACTATTTACCCAGAGGGATTTGAAACTCCTTTCTATTTTAGCCGACCAGGCAGCTGTTGTCATAGAAAATATGCAGCTCTATGGCGACATGAAAAGTATGTATCTGGGAACTATGCAGACGCTTGCCAAGGCCATTGAAGCTAAGGACCCCTACACTCTGGGCCATACCGAGCGGGTGGCAAAATTTGCTGTTATGATAGCTCGGAGGATGGATCTTCCGCCCAAACTGGTCAGAAATATTGAATATGCTGCACTTATACACGATATTGGTAAGATAGGGATAGAGGACAGCATACTTACCAAGCCAAGCAAACTTTCCGAATCCGAGTTCGAATTTATTAAAAAGCATCCTGCCATTGGTGAGCAAATAATTGCACCAGTAGAATTTTTAACCAATGTAGCCCC
>JAAZFS010000121.1 GCA_012511615.1 Elusimicrobiota bacterium
ACTCTCTGTTACCCATACAGGCAGAGTTAAGAAGATATTCAAACTCTAAATCTGCATCTTGAATTAATTTTATATGATTGGAAACTTGTTTATGGCTGAGTTTTTTTAGAATATAGGATGGCCTACCACCCCCAAAAAAGTCACTGGAAAACTTACCGTAAACTGATCTGACTCCGGGTTTTTCAAGACTTGGAATTAAATTATCATCCCAATTTGTAGGTACTGTCAGTTTCATAATAGAATTATAACATAAATAATCACTTAAAGAAATTAAAAATATTCAAGATAAAGTCCTTTAAAAAAGAATACAAGTGTTCTGGGGCATATTTATAAATTAGTTTTAAGGTATTAAATAAAACTCGGGGGTTAAAATAGAATCTCAAATTAGCCCGCCTGCAGATGTTTTCAAGCTCTGGTTTGGTAAAGCCATTCAGACTGCTATATGAACATCCCTTATACTTTTCATCGAGTTCCGCTCCAGGTACAAAACTAAAAGTATGAAAATTTACAAAGTCAGGGCGCGTTCTCAAAGCATACCTCTGACTTTCCCGGATAGTTTCGGACGTTTCACCCGGCAGCCCAAAAATAAAATCAACCGCAGTTAGTATCCCAACTTTAGAGGCATTTTTTATATTGTTTTCTAGAGCCTGAGGTTCAAGCGGACTCCTACGAATGTTTTTCAGAATTTCGGGATTAGTAGACTGGAGTCCAAAAGAAATTAATACGCAACCGGCCTTTTTCATAAGCCACATCAATCTGGCACTATCGTTCCCCAATGATAGCGGATGAAGAATACACATCCATTTAAAATCTGAATAATTTTTCTCAATAATTGAACGAGATAATTCTTCGATACGGCCAACCTCCATAGCCAGCATATCATCCTGAAAAATTATAAATCTAACCTTGTATTCTGTAAGGAGCATATCTATCTCATCCATAATATTTGGTATAGACCGAAGCCTATAGCTCCCTCTCCAAACATTGGGAGTACTGCAGAAAGAACACTTCAAGCGGCAACCCCTTGAAGAAACAATCGGAGCAATAGGCTTTCGTGATGGGAGTATATAATAGTCGTAATAAGAGCTTAAATCAGTCTTACTCCAATCGGGAAAGCTAATGGTGTCCAAGTTTTCAATAAACTCCCGCTTAGGACTAGAGAGTATTTTTCATCTAAAATATAATGAATTCCCTTGATACTAGTAATATCAGAGTTTTTACTGAGAGCATCAGCCACTTCCACAATTGTTTCTTCGGCTTCACCCGCGCATACAATATCAGCACCAGCATTTAAAAAGTCTTCATATTCAATGTATCCGGGACCTCCAGCAATAATTTTTATATGCGGAAGGTTTTTTTTAATTTCGGAGATATAGCGGATTGTTTTTTCTTTTCCAATAAACTGGATATAAATTCCAAGAAAAAGATATTCTTGACAAGAGATTTTTTCAATAAGATCTGGCAATTTAAAATTGCCCCCATGCTGACAGAGCACTTCAGAAGAATATCCAGCGTTTTCAAGTGCAGAAGAAAGGTAGTAAAGTCCGATAAATGGACGGCGTTGAAAGATGCTGAAACGAAATTTGCCTTCTTCCCCAAAGCTATCGCTAGATGGGGAAAGAGAAACGAGCAAAACTTTAGGCTGTTTCATCTAAGTAGTGGTGAAAGTTTCATTCCCCGGCTTTCAACCGGTTTACTGCCTGGGGAACAATGCTCAAAACTATAACTATAACGACAAAACCACCATAGAGTAAATATCTTAAAGGGAACACCCGATCAACAAGCAGTTTCCAAATTTTCCAAGGCCGTAGATAAAATTCCATAATACCTCGGCGATGGGCTTTTTTTACCTGACGATTACTCATTCCGTCAGGACGCCACCTTAGGACTTTATCTACCGAAGCAAAAAGGCCCCAGGAATTAAAAGATTCATACTCATATTTTTCCTTGTCCGGAATCATATCATAGAGGTCTGTTCCAGGGTAAGGTATGGTACTATTAAAAACCGCCATATCTGGATCAAGTCGACGGGCAAATTTTATAGTATCTAGACAGGACTCCCAATTATCACCAGGTAAGCCAAACATAAAAAATCCAGAGGAGCGAATCCGAGCTTTTTTAGTCCACTTCATAGCATTATAGGCATCAGAGAGTTCAGTGTTTTTTCCAGACTCGTAAAGAACCCGCTGGTTTCCAGATTCAAACCCGTAAAATATTGCTCGACAGGAAGAAGCAGACATATTTTTAAGCAGTCTCTCTGTCACCATATTTACCCTGTTTTGGCAGTGCCAGGCAATTTTCTTGTGCAGGCCTCTTCTAACAAGTTCTCCAGTAAATTCCAAACCGATTTTTTCAGATATTGGAAAGCAGGAATCAGGGAATCCAAACCTGTCTACCCCGTATTTTTCATACATATACTCTATTTCATCAACAACATTTTTTATCTTTCTCAGTCTTATGCCGGGAAATATATTATGCTGGGCACAAAAACTGCACCTGTTTACACATCCTCTGGATGCAGTAACTGAAAGCATATTTTCATTATAAGAACCAAAACTAAAACAATCCTTATAGATAGAAATATCAAAGAGATGCCAGGCCGGATAAGGAAGCGAGTCAAGGTCTTCAATAAGTTCTCTATCCGGATTATTTACAATCTTTCCAGCTTCCTGATAACTTATACCCTTGATTCCCTTTAAGGGAAGTGAACTCTTAAGAGCCCTGCAGGCCTCAAGCATAGAAATTTCCCCCTCCCCGCGTACAACTATATCAGCTCCTGTATCTCGGAGTGATACATCGGGAAGGGCCGTGGGATGGACATTCCCCAGTATTATTTTTCCAGTAAAGCCATAAGTGCGGGCCAATGAAATTATTTTATTTACATTTTCCATGGCAACGGTAAAACAAGAAAATGCAATGACATCCGGCTTTATTCTCAGCATATCCAATACCAGCGACGCATTACTGGAGCCGGCGGCACTCTGATCTCTTGCAAATACCTCAAAACCATCGTTTTCCAAAACGGCAGCTATATATGCCAAGCCTATAGGTGGAACCAGAGGACGAGAACCGGCATAAAAACGGTTCTGAGTAAGTGTCCAGCTGGGGTTAATGAGTAGGATTTTCATAGGCCCAACCGGATTTTCCCGTAACGGATTCTTATTTTAAAATATAGACTGATAAAAAATTTAATGAAGGAATTTCTCATTTCACATAAGCGGAGACGGAAACCCTTTTTTTCAATCAGGCCCCTTCCCTCTTCGGCAAGCATTACTATACTAACCTTAATATTGGGCGCCATGCCCAGAGGAATTCTATTGTACAAAGTGGTTCGATAAAGATGTTGGAAGATAGGTATCATATCCTCTGGTTTTGGAGAAGGAAGATTTTCATACTGGGTTCCAATTAAGGGTCGAAATATGCAAACAGTGCTAACCACTCCCATTTTGGCAAAATAATCTATGGCTTCAATCGTCTTTTCGGCAGGTTCAAGTCCGGCAATGATTTCTCCAGATACTCGGCCCCTCATAAATATTTTCGAACAAGCTTCTATGGTATCTAAATACTGTTTCCGACCAATGGTCCGCGATTTCCCAGGACAGACCTCCTTAAGTCTTTCCTCGTCAAAGAGTTCAATACAAAAGGATAGATGGTCCACTCCCTTCTTCTTAAGTCGCTCATAAATAGAATAGTCAGCAGAAGGCGCTGCCTGAAGACCCACCATAAGTGGAGTATTTTTCTTTATAAGTTCTATGTAATGTTCAAGTATTTCGAGTTCTTTACCTCCCAAGTAACCCGCATTAAAATGAACAAAAGTTATTTTTTCCTCCTGCATTGCAGCAAGTGTAGTTTCTAAAAGATCAGCATCTGTTTTATCAATATCCTCTGTAGATCCCAGATTTAATCCTACACTGCAGAAACGGCAGTTAGAGGGAGGATCTGTCTTCCAAAATTCACATATGTCAGTAGGATAAATCCCCAGATAAGTTCCCTGCATCACCCCGATTCTTGACATGAGTTTTCCGGAAGAGGTTTTTTTAGAATAAAATTTTGGATTAGGCGGAAGGACTATTTCGCTCAGTTCTTCTTCGTCACGAAAAACATAATATTTTTCTTCTTTTTTTACTAAGGAAAAAGGAGAATCCGCTGCAAATGATTCATAAACTGGTATATTTATGCTCAATCCTCCGGGCAGAATTCCCTCAATCCCACTTGCAAGCCCTCCTCTAGTCCTCAAAATTGGGCGAGCGTCGGCATCTAAATCTACTGATGAATCAAGCTGAATACCCCTACAAAGAAGATGAATTTTTAGTTGAGCCGAGTTCATAAGAAACCTCCAGAAACAAGAGCCGAAAGAGCAAAGCCAAGCTGACCTGCAATTAAAATTAAATACATATGCTTCCAAGAAACATGGTTGGCCTCCAAGGTAAGTTCTTCAGGCCGGCTGGACAAGAGTTTAAAGGTGTAATATCCCCAAAGAGAAAGAAGGGTCAAGGGAAGAGTAGATTTAGGGATTAGCCCTAAAAAAACTCCCACAGGTACAAGAAGAAAAGGTATATAAAAGAAAGGTCCAATAATCCTTACTGCTTTTTCCGTGCCGTAAACTATAGGAAGAGTTCTCATCCCATACTTAGAATCCCCTTCTATATCACTAAAATCTTTTGTTGAAGCCGCACCCAGAACGTAGAGGGCAAAGATTGTACCGACACACCAGGGTGTCAGAATATTCGGTGCACTATTCACGGACCATCCAGCAACAATAAGAAGAAGACCCCGGGCAAGAGCAATTGAAATATTGCTTAAAAAAGCCCGTTTTTTCAGCTGAACCAGTGGCAGAGAATAAGCTACCGTTATCAGGGCTGCAATAAGGATGAGCGTGAAAAAAACCCAATTAACACAATAAGCCGCAAATAGTGAAAACAAATAAATTAAAACTGTAAAAACAGTGGCAGATTTTACACTTAGTTTTCCTGAAGGAAGCGGGCGGTCAGGTTTGTTTATTTTGTCAATATCAAGATCGCATATCTGATTTAAGGAATTTGAAGCTGCATTCAATAATACAGCAGCAAGAAGAGCAGGTATTATTTTAATAGATAAAATCCTTCCTGCCGGCATCAGAGCACCCGACAAGATTCCGACAGCCGGAGCTATCAGGGTAAAGGGACGGGCAAGAACTATGTATAAAGCTAAAGATTTCATCTATATATCCGGAAGACTATTTTCTATAAAGGCTGAAAACTCTTTGAGGGCTTGAGCTCGATTGCCGAGAGGCTCAAGACAAGTAACTGAAAGAGCAATCTTTTCTCTAAATAAATCGCGGGCCAATTCAGGTGAAAATATTTCTGCTATGTTGGGCTCGCCTGAGCGAACTTCGCCTTTAATAAATTCATCTAAATCATCTAAAATTTGAAAGGCAATACCTAGGTTTTCTCCATAGCTCTCAAATATATTAATTTCGGAATCTGGGCAACCTCCAGCAATCGCACCAGTTTTGACCGAGGCGGAAATAAGCCCCCCAGTCTTCCCCCTGTATATTTCTTTTAATTCCTCTATAGTTGGATTTTCTTCCGAAAGGCTGAGCTCTGTCATCTGGCCTCCGGCCACGCCTGAGACTCCAAGACAGTCGGTAAGCTCTCTGATAATTCGTATGCTTGTAGGAGCAGGAAGATTTCCTGAGCGGGCCAAGAGTCCGAAAGCTTCATTAAAAAGAGCATCTCCAGTAATAACTGCAAGCCCTTCCCCATATTTCATATAAAGAGGAGGTTTGCCCCGGCGAAGAGTTTCATTATCCATCGAAGGCAAATCATCATGTATAATTGAAAATGAATGAATCATCTCTATGGCGGCTGCAAGATCAATTGCCTTATTCATATCATCGGAATAAACTCCGGCAGCAAGAAGAGTAAGGATGGGTCGAATTCTCTTTCCCCCAGGAAATACTGCATACCTCATTTCCTCCGAAAGTACACCTTCACTGGGTAGGATTTCGTTGAGCCTGCTATCTATTTTTCTAATAAGTTCTTCGTAAGCCATTATTGTTATTCCTTAGGATATAGATTATAATTTAAAGTATAAGTTCAAGGGGTTTTTATGTCAAATACTGCTGATAGACTTTCCAGAAGCTAACTCCGCCGCCAGATCCCTACATTTTAGAACCCTTTCAGAGTAAGTCTTTATCAATCTAAAAGTATCCCTAAGTATTTCTTTTTTTTCATTCAGGGACCTGCTACTCCGCCAGTAGCTAACTATACCTTTTTTCTTTAGTGAAATTTCTTCTGGTGAAAGAATATCCATAGTATGAAGAATATAGAGCATTCCCCCCTTTTTAGTGGCATCACGGAGCAAGGTGCGATGAACACTTCTGGATAGATAAAAGGCCCCAGTATGCCATAGAGGTATACGCAAAACTCCCGCACGAGGAAAAGGTATAATTGTAGGTGGTCCTGATCCCCTTCTCTTTAAGTAAGATGAGTCCCAAGAAAAATATGGAAATTTCTGACGGTCGATAAATAATAAATAGGATAGAAAAAATCTCATGCAAAAGGGAATAACCGAAGCATCATACTGATAGCCCTCCTCTCTTAGTATCCTATACATCTTTGGAGTTGCCGACCAGCCGGGGGCAGTAAAACCTAAGGGAGCAATACCGGAAACTTCAGCAATTTTTTCATGGGAAGTTTTTATCTCCTCTCTCATTTCAGAATAGGAAAGCCTGCCAAAGGGCTCTATGTGGTGCATAGAATGATTAGCCACTTCATGCCCCTCTTGGATTATTCTTTTTACACTTTTTATGGCCGTCTTATTCTTCATATGACCACCCAGGACAAAAAAAGTTAAAGTCACCGAATTTAAATCTGCCAATTTTAAAAGTCTATCTACTGCCGGGCCATAGGCTAGCTCAACTTCCTTATGCGAAAAACCTGCATCCATATGAACACCTATTGCTGAAGACTTGCTCATTTTCTAAATAAAAATCCTTCCATCAGCATTGCGTCTATACCGGTATTTAAAAAACATTCCAGAGCATCTTGGGGAGTTTCAACTATTGGTTCGCCCATTAGATTAAAAGATGTATTAATAAGGACTGGGTGACCTGAGAGCTTCTCATACTCTCTTAGGATCCCATAGAGAAAATTATCACTTTCCTTCTTAAGGGACTGAACTATTGCCGTGCCATCCACATGTATTGCTGAAGGGATATCACGAATTGCCCTCTCCTTGGCCCGGGCCACTTTCATCATATAGGGATTTTCAGGATTGCCCCAGAAAAACTGTGAATATTCTTCATAGGGCACTACTGAGGCAAAGGGCCGGAAACTCTCCCGGTGCTTAACCTTAGCGTTTAGAATGTTTTTCATATTTTTATCAGCTGCCGTGGCAAGAATGCTTCTGTGCCCAAGTGCTCTGGGCCCTGATTCCGACCGACCCCTAAAAAGAGCAACAATTTTTCCAGAATTCAGCAAAAAAGCTAAATCTTTTTCTGGAGATACAGGTCGCTTATACTTTATCCCATATGAGTCGGCAGCCCTAACTATACTTTTTTCGCCATAGGCTGACCCCAGAAAGGGAGTTTCCAATGGTTGGGGCCGCCTATCTGTCATCTTCACACTATTTATGAGAGCTGCCCCTATGGCACTTCCATCATCTCCAGAGGAAGGAATAGCAAAAAGCTGGATATCTTTAAGGGACTCCTCTATTTTTCCGTTTGCTAGCGAGTTAAGGGCCACTCCACCCCCTATAGCAAGATTGTTTGAGCCAGAAAGACGTCTTGTTTCTTCCGCTAAAAATATTAATGATTCTTCCAGAAGACCCTGAACTCCAGCTGCGACTTTCTTATGCCTTTCCTCAATCGGATTTCCTGGCTTTCTTGGGGGACCAAAGACTCTTTCAAATTTATCTGAAAAGTAAGGCCGGTCATTGCTGGGGTGGGCCGCATTACGCTGAAATATAAAATAGTCAGGATTAAGCCTAATACCTTTTTTTGAAAAAGACACTAGATTTTTCATCTCTGGAAGATTTTCGGCAACAGAATAACCGGCGAGTCCCATAACCTTTCCCTCATCTCCGGCAGGAGAAAAACCCAAATATCTGGTAACTGCCTGATAGAGATAACCCAAAGAATGTGGATAAAAACTTCCACCTAAATATTTTATTTTTTCACCTTCTCCCTTATAGATACTCACAGTGGCGGACTCTCCGCTCCCGTCCACTATAAGAACCCCAGCAGAAGAAAAAGGCGATAGGTAATAGGCACTAGCCGCATGGGTATCATGATGTTTATAGTAGTTAAAAGAGACTTTCCTTGCGGAAAAACTCGAACGAAAATGATTCTTTATTCCAAGCATATCCCTAAAACTTCCTGAATGCGTTTTAAGAAACCCAAGTGAGTGAGGCATTTCTTTGGCAATCTCAAAAAGACGCCTGTGGATACCACTCCAGGGTCGAAATGAAAAAGAAGCTCCTGCCAGCTCATCCGCACTTATATCGGCAAAATCTAGACAAAAATTTATTGATTTATAAGGAAACTCGCCAGTATGTTTTTTTCGGCTAAAGCGCTCCTCTGCAGAAAAAGCTAAAAGTTTATTATCTTTTACTAGGGCGGCCGACGAATCATAGAGGGAAGAATTTATGCCTAGAAAAAATTTCTCCTTCAAGATTTCCCCAGATTTTTCTTTAGATTTAATCTAATAGACCTCTCACTCAATAGTTTTATAATAAGAATAAAATAAGCTACTAAGGCTGGTATCAGTCTGAGTTTGGAGGGACCTTTTTTTTTATCATAGCGGAGATTTAAGGGGATTTCTCTAACTATATTCCCTTCTGCAAGAAGTCTTATAAGAAGCTCCCCAAGAGCTGGAAAACCTTTGGAGCTAATAGGCAAAACTCCCCATTTGTCATAATAATCTTTAATGACAGAAAGTTTTATGGCTCGATATCCCGAAGTATAATCCCTAACCTCCTTGGCAGGGAAAAAAGTCCCAAGTGCACCACCTCCTAATTTAGATATCAGATGACGAAATCTGCTGAGTCCACTCACAGAAGAATCAGCGACATACCTTGAGGCAATCACTATATCAGATCTCTCAAGTTCTTTTATCATTTGAGGAATCTGAGAAGGCGGATGAGAATTGTCTGCATCCATTGTAATAAGGATGTCACTGGGTTTGTATAGAGCAAGTGCGTAAGTAATACCGGTCCTTATGGCAACACCAAGGCCACGATTGGAAGCGTGCCTCAAGAGTTTTACGGGGTATTTAGAGGCAAATTCTGCGACAACTTCCAGTGTTTGATCACTTGAGCCATCATCGACAAGTAATATTCTATATTCTGATTTTAATGCCCTGTCTATGTCTGGTATAAGCTCAGTCAGATTGAGAGCTTCGTTAAAAGCAGGCAAAACTACAATAATCAAATCAGTTTCCCCTTCTGAAAGTTTTACAAATAGAATCTGAAAACAAAACCAATCCGGATTTAGCCATTGAAAAAACATGGCGAAAACCTTTAGCCCTGCGAAGTATCCTTAAAGCCCGCCGAAATGAAAAATAAAATTTAAAATTCGCTTTTTTTATGTAGGTTTCTATCTTTTCATCGGAGAGGCTTTCTTTAGTCAGACTGAGTCTCTGCTCTGGTATCCTCCCAGAGACAATCTCTCTCCAGTAATCACAGCCACTAGCCTTAACATAGTCAGAATACAAACTGGTATTTAGTATGGGAGTGAGTTTAGAAAACTGGGCAAAATCCAGACGAGATTTTCGGGCAAATTCAATACTTCTTTCAATATTTTCTTCATCTTCGTAAGGGGCTCCAAAGATAAAAAAACCAAAAGGAGATATTCCTGCCTCCGCGGTCATATCAATCACTTTTTTGGTAGTCTCTTCACTTATCTGGGGCCTATTAAAATACTTCTGTACTTCATAAGAAAGTGATTCTATTCCATACATGAGCATCCGGCATCCGGCAGCGGCCATTTCCTCCAAAAGTTCCCTATCCACTAATTCTAATCTTGTCCGCGCAATCCAGGAAATCTTTAAGTTTTCGGACCGAATTTTTCGACATAAGTCCAGGACTCTTTCACGATCAAA
>JAAZFS010000122.1 GCA_012511615.1 Elusimicrobiota bacterium
ATAAGCTCAGAAAGGAACCAAAAAACATTATTAGCCGTCTGCTTAAAGTAGGGGCAGGAGTTATAGTAGGTCTTCTTGCTTTGGTAATTATTGGTCAGATTTATTGGTTTGTTGTGTGAGGACTTTTTGCCACCTTTATTCCTGGATTAATAGCTAATAAGGTTCATAAGTCATATATGGATAAATTTAATGCTCAGTTTATCGATGGGCTCACTCTTATAACCAATGCCATGAGGGCAGGTGCGAGTTTTCCTCAGGCACTAGAGCTAATGGTTGCTGAAGCCAAACCCCCGCTTTCTGAAATATTTGGTGAGACATTAAGAGAGTTTAAGTTGGGAGTCCCAATGGGAGAGGCTCTGGAGAATACAACTGTAAGGGTTGAATCCGAAGAGCTAAAGATGTCTATTATTGCTATTAATATTGCCAGAGAAACTGGAGGTAATCTTGGTGAGATACTTGCAAATATCACTTCCACGATGAGGGAAAGAACCAATTTGAAAGGTAAAATCGAAGCTCTGACGGCCCAAGGGAAGATATCTGGAATGGTAGTTGCAGGTAGCCCTTTCTTTCTTCTTGTTACAATGAATGTTCTACAGCGCGAGCTTATGGAACCTTTTCTCAACTCAATGTTTGGCAATATTGTTTTAACAGTGGTGATTGTAATGGTGGCGATGGGGTGGGTTATAATTTCAAAAATTGTGGATATAAAGGTATAAAGTATGCAGATAATAATAATAGCAGTTCTTGTTATAGGGACCCTGATTCTGCTTGCCTATGCTCTCGTTCCAGATAAAGGGTCGGCTCAGGTAAAGGCACATCTTTCAGATAAAAAACCTATTGCTGTAGATCCAGATAAGAAAAGAGAGCCCGCTAAAGAGTTTTTCTTTGCGATAAGAGGTAGCTTGGCTAAAGGAATAGCTAAGTATGATTGGTCCTTTCTTGAAACAAAGAGAAGTCAACTAAGTGTTCAGTTTCAGGGCGCTGGATTGACTGGGAAAATGACACCTGATGAATTTATCGCATCTCAATTACTAGCTGCGTTTGGGCTAGGAGTTTTTGTTGTTGTTGGGTTTAGTCAAACTCTGATTGCTTTTTTAATAGGTATGATGGTTGGGTTTATTTTGCCCTCCTTATGGCTGTCGGATGTTGTTAAAAAGTATAATCAGGCAATGTTTATTGCTATTCCTGATGTTCTGGATCTTCTCACGATGGCGATTGAGGCTGGTATGGACTTTTCAGGGGCAATCTCCAAGGTAATAGAAAAAGCTGATACTAATATTTTTTTGGAGGAGTTGGAGAGAATGCAGCAAGAAGTGGCTCTGGGGAAATCCAGGGAGAGGGCACTCAAGGATATGTCGGAAAGGATACAAAACCCCTACGTTGATTCAGTGGTAAACTCGCTAACACAAGCCATTAGGTTGGGAAGTAGCATAGGACCGATTATTCGTCAGCAGGCTGAACAACTTAGAATCGAGCGATTTCTAAAGGCCGAGAAGCAAGCTGCCGAATCTCCGGTTAAAATGCTTTTTCCTATGGTTGTATTTATATTTCCGACAGTGTTTATAATGTTGTTTGCTCCGATGGTTCTGCATTTTATAAATTCCGGAGGATTTTAAGGTGAAAATTATGAATATCCGTGCAAAGTACATAATGTTGGTTGTAGTTTTTCTGGCTTTTGCTGGATGCCACAAGAAGGAAATTAAGTTTAATGGACGAGTTCTTGATGGAGAAAAGGTTGCCGTAGGACAGGACATAAAAATAAATGTTTTGGGGGTTTCTGCTGGTGCTAAAGTATGGCATGAAATGGAACCATCAGAATATGCGGTTACTGATGCTAACGGTGAATACACTCTTACTCTTAAGGCTCCTTTTACAATAGGGGCCATGCCTATGCAGGAGTATGTGTTGATTGCTTCTGGCAGTAACGGTTTTTCAGACCGTGTGAAAGTGTATGGAATCATGGGCAGGACAAATATAGTTCGTGACCATTTGCTTTACGAGCATCAATTTGAAGAGATTGACTAGTATTTAAACTGAATCTAAACTAAAGCGCGACTCTTGAAAATGATGACAGATGTACTGTGAAAATTACTCAGGTCTTAAAC
>JAAZFS010000123.1 GCA_012511615.1 Elusimicrobiota bacterium
AACTTGAAAGACCCAATCATCTATATTTGATAATGGGGGTACTTGAGGATAAAAACTATAAGGAAATGGCTGAAATAATATCAGGAATGGCAGATTTTTCTTGGACGGTTAAACCGACATCCTCTAGGGGGTTGGATGCGGAAAAACTTGCTAGTCTTTTAACTAATGCAAAACCCGCATCTTCAGTAAAAGAGGCTCTCATTCAAGCCCTAATTAAAATGCTTCCTGGAGATCTTCTTCTTATAACTGGTTCTTTCTTTATTCTGGGTGAGCTTTATGAGGCCTTGGATGAACTGGATATCTAAAACCATATTAGGGTTATTTATTTTGTCAGTATCGGCCCTTCCTCTAAGGGCTGGACAGGAGTCTGCTGAAATTACTGCTGATTCAATTATCTATGACAGAGGCAAGGAGTGGATATACGCTGAAGGGAATGTAGAGGTGGAATATCAGGATATGACCTTCAAGGCCTCTAAGATAGAATTTGATAGAGAGGGACAAGTTTTGACTGCCTGGGGGAATGTTCATTTTAAGCAGGATAATTATCAGTTGGAATCTGAGAGCATGGTTTATAATCTCTTGCTTAATACTGGGACAGTCTCTGGGGCCAGAATTATATCTGAGCCTCTGATAGTATATGCGGATAGTATTGTCCTCAAGGGAAAGGATGAATTTTTTATACCCAGAGGGGATATTACAACCTGTGATCATAATCCTCCACATTACAATTTTACTGGTAAAGATATTTCCTTGAAACTTGAATCCCGCCTGAGCGCCTGGAAAACAGTTCTTTTTATAAGGAAATTACCGACAGTATATTATCCCTATTTCACTAAAAAACTTGGGCCCAGAAGACTTGAATGGAGCTTTGATTTGGGGAATAGTAATTCATCGGGTTACTATTTTAAAACAAAGGTTTCTTATTTGTTTACAGATAATTTAAAAATTTATACTGGTCTTGATTTGATGACTAAAAAAGGTGTCGGTTTCAAGGGCGGGTATAATTACAGGGTTGATGAGGGCCGGTCTGATTCCGAGATTTACTATGTGGAAGAAAAGGATACGGATCTGACGAGGGGAACTTTTAAACTCTCAGGTTGGCAGCGGCTTAGTCCAAACCTTGCCCTGAATTACCGGTCTGAGTTTAATTCACATAGACTTTTTGGGTATGAATATGACCGGGATGGAAGGGAGTATGTGCGAGATAATCTTTATTATCAGTTTAGCGCCGATTTAAACAAGAGTGCCTATCAGGCATCAGCTTATTTTGATAGAAAAGAAGTCTGGGATGAGGATGCTTATCGTATATCAAGATACGTACTTCCTGGAGTATCCTTAAATCTTTTTCCAGTCAATTTACCAGGCCGGATTATTTTTTCAGGAGATTCTTCCTTTAAACGTTCCTATAATCCGACCGAAGATTATTGGAATTCTGCTATAATCTGGAAGGGTCTTTTCAGGGGGTCCTACAGATTAAATCCTTCAAGAAATTACTATGCGACCCTGACTCCTGGATTAGGCTATGACGGAGTCCTTACTGAACGCGATTCTATACGGCATCATTTGACTCTTGAGCCAGCTGTCAGGCAGGGTTTCTATAATAGGATATTCTTGGGCACTTCCTATCTTTGGAGAAGAGAATTGGAGAATCCCTTTGCCTTACTTACTTCAAAGTTTTCCGGAGATATCTCAATTCATCCTATAAGGGGACTGACGCTTTCTACAAAAAGTGGTTATGATTTTAGAGATGGCGTAAAAGAAC
>JAAZFS010000124.1 GCA_012511615.1 Elusimicrobiota bacterium
CATGAAATTCATCGCTAAAGAGAAAGATGAGGGCATACCAAGGCATCTGACTAAAAAGGGTGGATCAGAATATATTTATCCCCATAGTTTTCCTCACGGATATGTGCCTCAGAAGTACATGTACCCTAATATCAAATTTTATGATCCAGTTGAACGTGGCCACGAAAGACTTATTAAAAAATATCTTTCTTTTATACAAAAACAAAATGAAAAAAACACTAAGAGCTAAATACAATACCTTAAGAAAAGAAATAACTGAAAATCAGCGCTTTTTGCGCTCAGAAGCAATAGTGCAGCATATAATAAACCACCAGAAATTAAAATCTGCAAGGACACTTATGCTATATCATCCACTTCCTGACGAGCCAGATATTAGTTCACTTATTGATTTTTTTATTAAAAATGGGAAGGAGGTCTATCTACCTGTAGTTAGGGAGGATAGAATACTACCAGTCCGCATTTTTGAAAGTAAGGATTTGAAACCAGGGTTTATGGGAATAATGGAACCAACTCTTGAAGATGAACGGCCGTTCTCTATTCCTGTACTGGATATAATTTTCGTTCCTGGTGTTGCATTCTCGAATGATGGACAGCGGCTGGGTCGTGGTGGCGGGCATTATGATAAATTTTTAAAAGACAGAGAGGCCTGGACTATAGGAGTATGCTATTCTGAGCAGTTATGCTCCAAACTTCCAGAAGAAGAGCATGATATCCGGTTGGATCAGGTGATTACAGATGAAATATAAGGAGAGTAATACATGTTAGCAGCTATATTGATATTATATGCGGCTGTTTTGGGGTTTGTACTCAGGGAATTTATCTCGAGAAATCGTCGTAGCAAGATAACCCAAGAAGCTCTGGCGACAATAGAGGCAGAACGAGAGCTCTTAAAGCAGCGTCATGAGGATAAGGAAGAAGATTTAAAGAAAAGAAGAAAAGAACTTGAGAAAGAGTATGAAGATAGTGTTATTCGGGCCAGAAAAGAAATAAGCATAGATAGGAAAAAGCTTTCAGAGCGCCTGGAGGCTCTTGAAAAAAAAGCTGATGTTCTTGAAAACAAAGAACTTGAATTGAGCAAGAAGCAACGCGAATTTAATGAATTTAAAATTAAATACGAAGAGAAAGAGCTTCAAGTCGAAGAGATGAGAGCAAAAGAAGAGAGCATCCTCAATAAAATTTCCCGTTTTTCTCCTAAGCAGGCCCGTGAGGAAATTATGCGTCGGGCTGAAGAAGAGTGTATGGCAGACGTAAAGAAGAATAGGGTGCGCATCCTTGAAAATGCTCGCCGGTCTGCTCAAAGAGAGGCTGTGGAAATTATTGCTCAGGCCATACAGCGCAATGCTGCGGAGGTTACACAGGAAATTACAGTAACCAGCGTATCAATTCCAGATGAGGATATGAAGGGTAGGATAATCGGTCGGGAAGGGAGAAATGTTAGGGCTCTGGAAAGTGAAACAGGCGTAAGTTTTATTATTGATGATACTCCAGGTGTGATAACAATTTCCTCTTTTGACGGAGTCAGAAGAGAGATAGCAAAGCGCTCTCTTGAAATTTTGATGAAGGATGGAAGAATTCAACCGGCAAAGATTGAAGAGGTCGTCAAGAAAGTTTCCGAGGAAATGGATGAGGTCCTGAAAGAGTATGGAGAAGAAGCAGCAATGGATAGTGGAGTGACAGGGCTTCATGATGAGCTTATATTCCTTTTGGGCAGACTTCGTTACAGGACTTCATATGGACAAAATGTATTAGAGCATTCTGTCTCTGTGGCCCATCTTGCCGGAGTTATGGCCGAAGAGCTTGAGTTGGATGTGGACTTTGCTCGGAGGGCAGGTCTCCTGCACGATATTGGGAAAGCGGTTGACAGGGATACCCAGGGCACTCATTCTGCAATTGGAGCCCGTCTGGCGAAAAAATTTGGTGAAAATCAAAGGGTTCAAAACGCCATAGCGGCTCACCATAATGATATTTCTGTAGATACTGTTGAAGCTATATTGATTCAGGCGGCTGATGCTATATCAGCTTCGAGACCGGGCGCCCGTAGTGAGCAGATAGGCAATTACATAAAAAGGATGCACGCACTTGAGGATATAGCCAAAAGTTTTAAAGGAGTATATGAAGCATATTGCATATCAGCCGGCCGGGAAATCAGGGTAATGGTTGAACCTGGCGAGATAAGCGACGAAGGGGCCGCAGATCTAGCTGAAGAGTGTGCAAAAAAAATTGAAAACGAACTTGAATACCCTGGAGAAATAAAGGTTACCGTTATCAGGAATCTCAGAACAACTGGTCTAGCGAGGTAGACTGTGAATATTTTGTTTATTGGAGATATTGTCGGCCGTCCTGGGCGTACTGCTCTTAAAAATGCAATCGGAATTCTCAAAGAGAAATATTCCGCTGAGATAGTTATAGCTAACGGAGAGAACGCCTCTGGTGGTCTCGGAATTACACCCAAAATAGTGGATGAACTATCAGCGGCTGGAGTAGATATATTTACATCTGGAAACCATATATGGAAAAGGAGGGATATTTTCCCATTACTGGATGGTCCGAAAATTATCCGGCCAGCTAATTACCCTCCCTCTGCCCCAGGAAAGGGATGGACAATTATTAAATCGGGTCAGTACCGAATAGGGGTAATCAATCTCATTGGCAGGACCTTTATGGAGGCTTTGGACTCCCCCTTCACTGTTGCAGACAGGGTAATTGAAGAAATTGGATCTTCCGCCGATTTTCTAATCGTAGACATACATGCCGAGGCAACCAGTGAAAAGATAGCCCTGGGCTATTATCTAGATGGTAGGGTTGCAGCCGTATTAGGAACCCATACCCATGTTCAGACTTCTGATGCAAAAATTCTTCAGGGCGGAACAGCCTATATCACCGATGCGGGAATGACCGGCTCTAGCAAGGGAGTAATCGGTGTGGAGAAAGAAGAGATTATAAAAAGGTTCATAACTGGCCTTCCTTTCACCTTCAAGGTGGCAAAGGGAGGAGAAGAGGTCCAGGGGGTCGCCATTACTCTAGCAGAAGGCGGCCGTGCGAAGAGCATAAGCTCTTTCAGGTTTCCAGTTGAAATTGAAAGGAGATAGATATGGGTGAAATATTAAGAGGAAGTGAAATTGCACTGAAAAAAAGGGAGATAATGCGGACCGCTATAGAAAATTTGCCGGATGGGGAAAGAGGCCCGCATATTGCAGTTATTGTAGCAGGCGACGATCCAGCAAGTATCTATTATGCAAATCTGATTGAAAAAATCGGGACTAAAGAAGGTTTTAAAGTAGAGTTAAATCACTTGAAAAATCCCGATACAGCTCAGATGAAAGAGCTTGTCGATCGCTTAAATAGGGATAATAAAATTGACGGAGTGATCATACAACTTCCTCTTCCTCCAGGGCTGGATAAAGAGGCCATCTTTGATAGACTTTCCCCCGAAAAAGATGCCGACGGGCAGACTCCAGAGAACCTAGGCCGCTTGCTAGCGGGAAGATCCGCTCCAGTTCCGGCAACAGCACGAGCAGTTGTCGAACTACTTAAGGGAAATAATATTGATATTATAGGTCGAGAGGCAGTAGTTATAGGAAGAAGCACAGCGGTCGGAATTGCGACTGCCCTTCTTCTTATTAAAGAAAATGCCACCGTGACAGTCTGCCACACTAAAACTCTTGGTCTTAGAAAACATACCTCTAAAGCAGATATTCTTATAGCTTCGGCGGGAGTCCCGAATATGTTGGGAGTAGATGATGTGAAAGAGGGAGCATATATTGTTGATGTGGGAACAAGCGAAGTGGATGGGGAAATTATCGGAGATGTCAGGTTTGATGAAGTTATAGAGAAAGCTTCTGTTTCCCCAGTTAAGGGTGGAGTCGGTGCCCTGACGCTTGCCTGCCTCTTGGAAAATACTTTTGAACTCTATAGAAAAAATATACAGCGTCAGCGGACTTAACAGGGAGGCTGGAAAACTTCTAGAGTCCAGTTTTGGGACTATCAGCTTAGAAGGAGAAGTATCTAATATTACTTTTCATTCTTCTGGACATATATATTTTACGCTTAAAGATGAGTTTGCGGCACTTGATGCGGTCATGTTTAGAAGTTCTGCGGAAAGACTGTCTTTCAGACCCGAAAGGGGAACAAAACTCCTTGTAAGGGCCTCTTTAAGTATTTATGCCAGAACGGGTCGCTACCAGCTCATAGTCAGAAGCATGAAGGAGAAGGGTGCTGGAAGCCTTGAAGAAAAGTTTCTTAAACTAAAGGAAAAACTTAAAAAAGAGGGGCTTTTCGACCAAGAAAATAAAAAACAGATACCTGCTTATCCCCGTCTTGTTGGAATAATAACTTCGCCGACGGGAGCAGCTATTAGGGATATCCTAAATGTTATGAATAGACGGTTTGCAGGCATCAGGGTTCTTATTTATCCTGCAAGAGTGCAGGGCGAGGGTGCCGCGGAAGAACTTTCAAAGGGCCTGAGGGCATTGAATACTCACTACCCGGATATGGATCTTATAATAGTTGGCCGTGGTGGCGGTTCCCTGGAAGATCTATGGCCCTTCAATGAAGAGGAGCTAGCCCGGGCTATTGCGGCCTCTTCAATACCTGTTATATCGGCGGTCGGCCATGAAACTGATGTAACCATATCTGACTTTGTGGCAGATCTAAGAGCCCCTACACCATCGGCGGCAGCGGAGCTTGTCACAAGAGAAAAACAAGAGGTTAAATCCGAAGTAATTAAGCTTTATTCCCAGATACTTTCATCAGTTTTGAATACTCTTAAAATTTATTCAAGCAGACTTGAGAGGGAGAGCTCTACGGCAATATTCAAAACTCCTCTTATAA
>JAAZFS010000125.1 GCA_012511615.1 Elusimicrobiota bacterium
AGACGGAAGCATCCGGATCAGACCCCCTCATTGATTTTATAAATGCAGAGATTGTATCGTAATGATTATCCCCTTTCCTATCGTATAAAAACTTCCTTTCTCCTATACATTTTTTTACATCTTCCAAGGAGAGTTTTTTTTCAGAAGCTGCAAGCGCACAGGATTCAAATAAATTCAGAGCATAACGGGCATCGCCTCCAGAAGAGGCAGCGATTAGAGACAGGGCCTCATCTTCGACTTGTTTCAGATTTCCATCTGCTCCCACAGCTCTTTTTAAAATTTGAAAAAGTTCATCCTCTTTAAGGGGCTGGAAATTATATACGGTGGTTCTGGAAAGAAGTGGTCCTGATATAAAATAATAAGGATTTTCGGTTGTTAAACCTATAAGAGTAAGGTTTCCCTCCTCCACGTCAGGCAGAAGGGATTCTTGCTGATTTCGACTGAAGCGGTGAATTTCATCAAGAAGCAGTACTGTGCGCCGACCTTTGAGCATGTTGTTCTTGCCAAGTGATGCTGCTTCTCGTATATCTTTTACCCCAGCATTTACTGCATTTAGTTTCAGGATCTCTGCATCAAGGATTGAGGCAATAATATTGGCTAGAGCTGTTTTCCCACACCCTGGTGGACCTGTAAATATTAGGGAAGAAATACTTTTAGAGGCTATCATCAGACCAAGCTGTTTGCCCTCTCCCAGCAGGTCCTCCTGGCCAACAAAATCTTCAAGCGAGGACGGCCTCATTCTGAAGGCAAGGGGTCTCATATGAAACCCCTCATCTTCAACGGTTTCGGCTTTAAAAAACTCTTCCATAAAATAAAAATCCCCGCAATGCCGTATAGACGGCCCAAATCTGAGCTTCTTATGAAACTACAGTGGTGCTCCTGCCAACCCGGACTTAACCGGACGGACCCGGATGACCTTATACTTTAGTGTAGGCTCAATTCAGGCAACATAACGCACATCGCAGGGAAATTTTTTTAAAGAACTTTTTTTATGCTTGAGTTTAGACTTTCAATTTCTTCCGTAACAAACCGGCTGCTTCCCGTCTTTTTCTCCTCAAGGGTTAGCATTTTGTCTAGAATACGGAGGGAACCGAGAATTAACAACTTGTAATTGTCGACAATTCCCGTCGATTTTTCAAGTTCATTAATCTCCTTATCAAGTATATCCCCAAGCCTTTTAATATATAAAGGTTGCCAGTCATCACTGGCAATGTGATAATCTCTTCTGCATATGCGTATAGTTGTCGTCTCTCTGTCAGCCATTTATCAATTAAGTACGGGCCATTTAAGCCGCAGTCAAGCGCTCAATTCTTTTGAGAATAACCTCAACCTTACCCGCGATTTTTTCTCTTTCATTCAGGAGTTCCCGATTTTTCAAAACAATCTCTGGGAGCTGCTGATTCTTCTCTTCAAGAAATCTAAGATCCATTTCCAGACGTTGGATTTTAGAGAGGAGTTCTTCGTTTTGCTTTTTGCAATCGAGATATCTTTTTATAAGCTCTTCTGTGTTATCTCTGAGTTCTTGGAGTTCTCTCATAATTCTCTAAGAGTAGCATCAAAAGAGTCTTCAAGATTTTCGAGTATAATTTTCATTTTTACTTCCACTTCTTCCGATGTGAGAGTCTTATCATTTGAATTAAACTCAAGCTCATAACTCATACTCTTTTTACCCTCTCCAATCCTCTCATTCCTGAAGGTGTCAAAAAGGCGTATATTCTTTAGAATACGACCTCCACTCTGAAAAATATTATCATAAATGGCAGAATGTGTCAATGAAGTATTCACGACTATGGATATATCTCTGAAGACCGAGGGATAGGGACTCCAGGGGACATATTTTCTATCTAAATTAGTCTCTTTTAAAAGTTCCGAAAGAATTATATATCCGCCAGAAAAGGACTTTTTGGCATTAGGCACGGTTTTCATCAGGTTCTCCGATAAAAGTCCAAAAGCGCCTATTTCTCCTCCGCTAATTTTTATTAATGCCGAAGCTTCGCTATCAAACAAAGGGGAGCCAGAAGGATAATCAATAGTAAAATCCAGTCTAAGCGCTTCTAAAATTGTTAAAACAGTCTTTTTTATTTCAAAAAAATCCTCTGTTGCCGAAAGAAACCCCAGAGCCTCCCGTTCATATAAGTTCTCCCCTCCCTTACGAAATATCGGTCCCCTCTCAAATAAGGAAACATCTTTTCGTCCCTGATTTACATTATAGACAGCGGCCTCAAGAAGGCCGAACAATATAGAGGGTTTCAGTATATCCATATTTACATTTATGGGATTGTCCACAAAGACAAGTTCTCTCTCATTCATACCAGCATCAAGAGCAGATTTGGAAGAAGAAAGAGAAAGCGTCACGGCCTGAGAATATCCTGAACAAGCAAGTACTTGTTCAGATTTTTTAAAGGGATCGGCCTGCCGGAGTAATTCCGTTGTTATTGAAGAGGTAGGAAGTGTAGACTTAATATTGTCGTACCCATAAGTCCGTGCTACTTCTTCTGCAATATCAGATGGTCGGCGGACATCCCCTCTAAAAGAAGGAATCTCAATAAAAAGAGTTTCCTCATCTTCTTCTCTTACGGTGAATTCAAGAGGAACAAGAAGTTTTTTTATATGGCTAGACTTTAAATCTGTTCCGAGAGGCTTATTTATATAAGGAACTTTTACTTCAACCTTGGCCCCTTTTAGCGGCATATTGTCAACTGAAAGTGCACCCTGAGCAATTTTTCCCCCCGTAAGTTCGCTTATCATAAGAGCTGCTCTATCAAGTGCTTTCAGGGCTCCGCCGGGGTCTGTTCCCCTTGAAAAACGGTAGGAGGCCTCTGTTTTAATTCCGTGCCGCCTCTCTGTAGCTGAAATCACCCTGGGAGTAAAATAGGCACTCTCTAAAAGTATGTTTTGTGTTTTGTCCGTTACTCCTGAATTTTCTCCACCAACGACACCACCCAATGCAATTGGTCTCCCTCCACCAGATATAACGGTATCTTCAGGCGTAAGTAAAATTTTTTCACCATCAAGAGCAAGAAACTCCTCCCCTTCTCCGCCCCGACGGACAATGATGGTCTTACCTTGAATCTTATCCGCATCAAATGCATGTAAAGGTTGGTTGAGTTCAAGCATGAGGTAATTTGTAGCATCTACAACGCTATTTAGCGGTCGCTGCCCTGCAGCAAGAAGTCTTTCTTTAAGCCAGTCCGGTGATTCCCCTACCTCTACCCCTCTTATCAATCTCAAGTGATATACTGGGGCAAATAAAGGCTCATCCACGCTGACATTATAGATAGAAGACAAGGGCTCTCCCTCTTCAAAAATTTCTCTTTCAGGAATGGAAAAGGGTTTGCCTAAAGCTGCTGCAAGTTCCCTAGCCAAACCTACAACTGAGGCACAGTCTCCTCTGTTGGGCGTAAGTTCTATCTCAAAGACTTTTCCTGTTGGCGTATCCTTAAAGCTTTCTACTTCCATGCCGATAGACACCAACAAGTCAGCGATTTTCTCAGCGGACTCATCAATATCCAAATAATCCTTTAACCATTCTAAGGGAAGTAGCATCAGAACTGCTCCAGAAAGCGGAGGTCATTTTGAAAAAACAACCTCAAATCGTCTATACCGTACTTAATCATTGCCATTCTCTCCACTCCCATCCCGAAAGCAAAACCTTGCCAGATATTTGAATCAACTCCGCAATGTCTAAATACTTCTGGGTCGACCATACCGGCCCCAAGAATTTCAAGCCAACCATTGCCTCCACAGGAAGGGCATCCCTTTCCTTCGCAAATGGTGCATGCTATATCCATTTCTGCCGAAGGTTCTGTAAATGGAAAAAATGAAGGACGGAACCTTGTCTGAATTTTTTCTTTAAAAAACCTTCTGGCAAATTCATCCAAAATACCTTTAAGATGGGAGAAGTTAACGTCTTTATCTACCATGAGCCCCTCAACCTGATGAAAAACAGGGAGATGAGAGGCATCAATTGTGTCTCTTCTGTAGCATTTTCCAGGAGCAATAAATTTATATGGGGGAGGATAATTCTGCATTATTCTTATCTGGACAGGTGAGGTATGCGTCCTTAAGAGCATATCAGAATCTCTTAAGTAAAAAGTATCATGCATATCCCTTGCGGGGTGATCATCCATGAAATTTAGTGCGGTAAAATTTGTATAATCAGTCTCTATTTCTGGACCATAGGCAATTCCGAAGCCCATCTCAGTAAAAATTTCAGAGACATCTTCAAGGACACTCAGAACAGGGTTTCTGCCGGGAAGTGAAATATCTCCAGTAGGAAGAGTGTAATCTATAGCTTCATACTTTTTGGACTCATCCAAGAGTTCTTTAACTTTCTCCTCAAGAGCCTGAGTCAATTTCTTTTTAAGGCTATTGAGTTTTCCACCCCAAATTGGTCGCTCTTCCGCTTCAAGCGAGCCCAGATTCTTCATAAGGAGGCTGAGCTGGCCCTTTCTTCCAAGAAACTTTATTTTAATCTCTTCAAGCTTTTCCCTGCCTTTAGCTGAGAGTATCTCATCTGCTGCTATTGAAGCTAACTTCTCATATTCTTTCTTAAAATTCATTTATAAACCAACTTGCTTAAGAATTTCCTTGGCCAACCCACTGTATCAATCTCAAAATAAGTGAGTTAGACTTTTTTTCATAATTCCGAACCCTGATAGATTCCTTTTCTAAGGGAAACATCTTCCCCACCCTCTTTTTCTATATATCTTACAGTAGAGGCAAAAAATCTTCTCAAGCCACTCACTGCAAATTTTTTCATTTATCCCTCTTAAATTAGCGGTAAGTGCTTGCTTTTGGATATCTCTGAAGGACCCTATATTTCTTTTCAGCAGGGCTGTTAAAACAGCAAATGGTCAGAGTCTTCCAAAAACCCAAAAAGTAAAGCAGAAACTGCTAGAGACTCAATTATCGTAAGTGGGAGTTTGAAAAGATAGGCTTAGTTGTTGGTGGCAGCCTCTACTATTTTCGAAAAAGCTTCGCTATCTGAGTTGGCAATTTCCTGAAGGACATGCCTGTCTATAAGAATATCTGCCTTTTTTAGACCAGCTATGAAGTCCGAGTAGCTTACACCATTCATTTGGCAGGCTGCATTTATTCTGGCAATCCACAATGCCCGCATAGTCCGTTTTTTGTTTTTACGGTCTATGGTCGAGTAGACCATGCCCTTCTCTACAAGGTTTTTGGCTGTCTTGTAGCGTTTGCTTCCCGCACCTCGGTAGCCTTTTGCTGCCTTAAGAAACTTTTTATGCCGCCGTTTTTTTGTTGTTTTGTTTGTTGCTCTCATTTTACTTTCCTAAAAGTCGACCAAGATTTTTTTGATCTGCTTTAGCTACTTCCACCGAAGAACGAAGTTTTCGTTTTCTTTTAGAAGTTTTCTTACTTAATATGTGTGCGGCACCTGCGTGCTGCCGCATTATTTTACCCGTGCCGGTCACTTTAAATCTTTTCCTGGCGCCGGAATGTGTTTTATTTTTATGGGCCATCATTTTTTCCTTTCCCTTCCGAATTAGGCACAAGAACCATGCTCATGTAAAACCCCTCAAAGACAGGGGGACTCTGGCAGGAGGCCACCGGCTCGAGTTCACGCATAATTCCAATAAGAATTTCTTTGCCTACATCCAGGTGTTCTCTCTGTCTTCCTCTGAACATCATGTTCACTTTGACGGTATGCCCTTTTTCAAGAAACCCCTTCATCCTGTTAAACTTAAATTGTAAGTCGTGTTTCCCAATATTGGGCGAGAGACGTATTTGCTTTAATTG
>JAAZFS010000126.1 GCA_012511615.1 Elusimicrobiota bacterium
GCGGTATCGGTATAAAATATCATAAAGACAGTGAAGAGATTTTGAAACAAAAATTGCCGTTCGGGGCTTTTCGTCACTGAAATAGAGTTTCCAGTCCATCTCAAAAGTCTCCGCAATAGCTTTAAATTCAGTGTATATTTCTTCTCTAGCAAGAGAAAAACCTGCCAATGACCACTCAATTCTCATAAAAAAAATGCCCACTGACGAGTCTACATGCTGATCCGAATAGAGGATGTTTCCCTTATTCTTTGCTATAAAATCAGTAACTCCAGCAATGATGCCTTCCCTATCGGGAGAGGATATTAAAAGCACAGCGGATGGGTACGAATTATTGTTCATGTGCATGATTATAATAATAAAGAAGGTTCTTTACAAGGGAAATCTTCCTATCAAGCAAAGACATTAACAACCTCGTAAACCTCCTGAGGCTTCTCCTTGCCCTTTACCATCAGGGGCTCAAGCTGCCTAACCTCAACTATATCTTTAACTTCCTCGTAAGTTGCTTTACTGATTATTAACTGCCCAGCGGCGGCATTCTGCTCAAGTCTGGCCGCCAGATTCACATTATCGCCAATAACAGTGTAATCTGAAAACTGAACAGAACCCATATTCCCTATTACCATCTCACCGGTATTTATTCCCATACCTACTGAAATCGGTTTCTTACCATCTTGGACCCATTTTTTCTGGAGCTCCATAAGCTTATTCATCATCTCCCAGGCAGCGCGTACTGCAAGCTTGGCATGTTCCTCTTCATCAACCGGTGCTCCCCAGATAGCCATAATGGCATCCCCCATAAACTTATCCAGAGTTCCTCTGTGTTTAAATATAATTTCTATCATCTCAGTAAGATACTCATTTAAAATCTGGACAACTTCTTCTGGATCCAAGTTCTCCGCCATTGATGAAAACCCCCGAATATCAGAGAAAAAAACCGTTAATCTTTTTCGCGAGCCCCCCAGCTTAACCGTTTCCGGATTTTTCATAAGTTCATCAACAATCTGGGATGAAACATAGCGAGAAAACATTCCTCTAATGGCTTTTTTTTCTTTTTCCTCCATGGTAAATCTGTATGCGGTAACTCCGCCATAGGAGATTGCCACTGCCGCAGCAGGATAAAATAAACTAAATACTATATTGGCTTTAAAAGCAGCTAAAGAACTTATAGTTAGAATAAGCAAAACCAGAATATTTAGAAGCGCTGCGTGGTGGGCAGGACGGCCCCCGGTTATTCCCGATGCAAGAAATCCAAAGAGTAGTATTAATAGAATATTTAAATAATCTGGAACTTCTCGAAGAAAATCTTTTTCTATTATATTGGCAGCACTTGTCGCTAAATAACCCACCATTGGGCAGGATGATTCAAAAGGAGTAACTCCAAGATCAGAGGTTCCTGTTCCAGTCAGACCTAAAAACAATATACTTTCAGTAAAATCTTTGTAAAGCGAATCAGACTCTCCTCCACGAGAAAGACCATCCATATATTCAAACATACCCCTAAAAGAAGCCATATTCAAAGACTTGGGCGAAAAACGACCGCGCTGGTTTACTAGCATCCTCATTTCTTGGTCAACAGGGATTTTGATAGTTCCCTCTGGGAGACTAAACTCAATATAACTTCCGGGTTTTATGTTCAATGA
>JAAZFS010000127.1 GCA_012511615.1 Elusimicrobiota bacterium
CCTATAAATACCGGCCGACTGAATTTCGCATCCATTTCCCGGGCTATAGTACCGAGTCCAGGGAGTTTTGTCCCAAGAATACCAGAGATGATTCCAGTCATAAGAACTCCATGTACCACCCTTTTTTCAAAGATGCTTTTTGAAGCATAGTCCTCATCAATATGAATCGGATTAAAATCTCCGGTAGCTTGCGCAAAAGAGTCAATATGCTCAGCCTTGAGGGTAATCACACTTGAAGCCTTGTCACCAATTTCCATCTCGTCTATAGTCTTACTTTCAAACATAATATCTCCTTAGCTATCATCCGCTCTTTTCTACCACAAACTCCAGTATCCTAGTCTGTACTTTCCTTCATCTTCAAGATTATCTTTTCCAGTTCTGCCAATTTCTCTCCGTATGCAGCCCAGTCTCCAGCCCGTTGGTTTTTAAGCATTTCTTCATAAACCTCTGAAGCTTGGCCGGCTAGCTCTCTTAGTCCTCTTGCTAGGGTATCTTCCTTTCCAGTTTCCAGCATCTTAATTCTCCGGTCAGAAGAAGTAGCATATTCTCCAATAAGCTCAGTTAAAGCTGATTTCAAAGTTGCCCCCATAACAATCCGACCATTATATGAGGCTATAATCCTTCGCAGCCTAGGAATTCTCACCGCCTCAGCCTCTATGTAGAGGGGTTCTATATAGAGCAAGGAATTTTCCACGGGTATAACTATCAGATTACCTCTTATTACTCTAGAACCACTCTGACTCCAAAGAGTCACTAATTGAGATATAGCATCATCCGAATCTATCTCAGACTCTATCTGATGAGGGCCGTAGACAAGCTGATCTGGCGGAAAGCGATAAAGAATCATCTCTCCATAATAATCACCGTCCGAACGAGCGGCAAGCCATGAAATCATATTGTTTCTAGTTGTTGGAGTAAATGGGAGCATAAGGACAAATTCCGGATCTCCAGTATCCTCAAAACAATAAAAGGCATAATAGGGTTCCATTAGTATAGTCCGACCGCTGTAATGTTCATATGGGATATCCCAGAGATCCTCCTTATTGTAAAAGACCACTGGATCCCTCATATGATAAGTCCGAAGGAGGTCAGCCTGAATTTTAAAAAGATCCTCAGGGTATCTTATATGTCTTCTTATGTAATCAGGCATTTCCGCAGCTGGAATGAAAAGATCACTATATATTGCACTTAGTGCAGCAGATAAAGGTTCATCGGTTTCCATTAGATAAAATTTCATATCCCCGTTATAAGCATCTATTACTACCTTGACGGAGTTTCTAAAATAATTTCCAAGATTGCCCACCGGTTCAGAATAGGGAAAACGATTAGTAAAAGTATATGCATCCTGAATCCAAAAAAACTGTCCTTTCTCTAGAATCAAATAAGGGTCAGAATCATAGATTAAAAAAGGAGCAACTTTCCTAACTCTCTCACGTATGTTTCTGTAATACATAATTCTACTTTCAGGTTTAAGGTCCTCCGAAAGAAGAATTTTGAATTCTCCGAATCTGAGTGCATAAAAAACTTTTCTAAAAAACCCATTTAGAGGAACACCACCTTTTCCCTCATAATGAACAAAGACATTTTCATCTTCGTGAACATAATCAAATTCTTTTACCCGGCTATTAGCTATCACATACTCATCACGGCTCTCACCGTAGTATATAGCAGGATTATCTATTTTGAGACCGGATACTGTTTCTGGGGGTATATCTTTCATAAAATATTCAGGACCCCCTTCGCTACTAACCTCGCTGACAGAAGTCATAACCCCACCATAGCCGTGAGTATAGACAAGTTTCTCATTAATCCAGGTACGACTAGGAAGCTTATCCTTATTTATTTCTCGGGCAGATATCATAACCTGCCTATAATCCCCATCAATTTCATATCTGTCTACATCTACTTCTAAGAAATTGTAGTAGGGGCGGAGCTCTTGAAGTTCGCGAAATACGGAGAGTTTGGGTCTATAATCCCATAGCCTGATATTACTTATAATGTCCCAGTTTTTCTTTAGGGCATCTGAGTCCAGAGTATTTTCTATGACAAAATTTTTCTCTTTAACTGCATCAAGCCCATAGGCCACCCTTGTCATCTCTATGTTGTGTCCTATGAATTCTTTTTCAAATTCGAGCTCATTTGGATCCACACGGAATCTCTGCAGAAGCAGAGGATAAGCCTGAAGAAGAATAAGAGAAGATCCAGCCCAAGCAAGGAGCACTCCAGCAAAAACTTTCACATTTTTTCCAAGAATAAGTATAAGAGCAGCGATAATAGCTATGACAAAAAGGATTTTAAGTCCCGGAAGAGTGGCATAAACATCTGTGTATCCAGCACCGTAGACTATACCCACAGGCGAATTAAGAAGCTCATACATAGCTAGCCTATATCCCCAGGCTCTTACAAGTATAAATAATCCAGCAAGTACCGAGATATGCCTGAGACCTCTCGGAGAAAACCTGAAAGTAAAATTATCTGGTTGTAGGGTTGAGCCAGTCGCGTAAAAACCCGCAGTAACCAAAATAAGTACAAGTAGAGCACCTGTCAATAAACCCTATATCAAGAGACAAAAGGGAAGTGTGAAAACAAAAAAAGAAATATCTTTAGAAAAGAGTGGATCTACTATATTAAAAGGCGTCTGATTCAGAAACATAAGTGTTGTGTCTCTCACACCAGTTGCCCCAAGCGCAATTATCCCTCCAAACAATATTGCAAATAGAAATACTAATATTTTCTGCTAATTTTCGGAGACATTATTTATAATCCCTGCCCCGCCTTTTGAAAGATTCTTTTTCAGAACAAAGAAATTAACCAAGGCCAGAAATCCACATGATATGCCTATAACAAATCTTATTAGGATTTCTGCAAAGTAAAGCACATTAAATGTCTTACTAAAACCGAGCTCTTTAAACCATAAATAATCGGTATAGAGTCCCACTGAGCCGCCGCCGGCAAATAGGAGCACTATAAAAATAAAAATAAATAAGGATACTATAATGCCTGCTTTTTTGTTAGTTCTATGGTTCATTTAATTTTATCTCCTGACTGACACCATCTAAAATTATTCTTTAAAGGACTCTCTCATATATTCCATATTCAGTCCATAGGTAGTGTATATATCTTCCATATATTCCCTAGTTAAATCAAATTCATTTAAGTAATCTTCTTTTTTGCTAATTCTTTCCCACCTCCAATTTTCTGGAGGAGTTACTAGGTTCTTTTCATATAATCCACTTACTACCGCATAGGCCATCTCAAGATAGCCTTCTGCAGTAGGATGCATTGCATCCGGTAATATCAAATCTCTCTCATCTATACCGGAATTTTTAAAATGCTCCACTACATCTAGTATTTCAATGTTTTTTTCTTGGCCAAATCTTCTTATTGCCTGGTTAAGCCGATTCCGACTAGTGGACCCTTCACCCACCTGGGTTAGAAAAACAATACCTATATCATTCTTTATGGCTAGACGATTTATTTTGTCCAAGTTTTTTAAGAAAAGTTTCTCTAAAAGATCCATATCCGGCTCTTTCTGCTCTCTTATAAGACGGATTTTTTCCTCTTCAGATAGCTGAGTTCTGGGGACCATGTTTTCTATATGAGCGTAAGCCCTTACATTCTTTCTCAAAAATCCCTGAATCCGGGTGACAGCGGCACGCCCGCCAATTCGGGCAGAATGAGACCAGCTTTCACTATTTCCAAGATCCACAATCACCAAATTCGGTGCAGATAAAACAGCCTCTTTCATAACCGATAGACTGATTAGAGCATCAGTACCATTGAGACCCAGATTAATTACTTCTATTTTCTTTTCTGGTAAAAGCTCTTCAAGATACTTGCGAAGAAAATCTGGATATGAAACCCTCATATGAAAAGGCCAACCCTGCGTAGTAGAGCAACCTAAAGCAATTATTCTATATACATTTTCTTCCGGCTTTTTTTTAAACTCTATTTTTCTATTATCCATTTTAAGCAAAAGCCTCTCCGTCTCCGAAACGTCATCACTCTGGCTGGATGGAATAAAATACCTGTCAAAATGATTGTTCATAAATTTATTCCGTATAGAATGAAGGTCCTCGTCAAATTCTGGGGGAGGTAAAATTAGGTTGGAAATCAAGACCACAAGTAAAATCAGAATTGCCGGTAGAAATATCGAGAGCAATATTATTTTCAGAAATTTCTCACGCATTTGAGTCCCTCTCAATCAAGGAAAGTCCTTGTCTCAATTCATAAATTGCCCTACCAAGCCCATAGCCCCCTCCGAGTAGAGCAAAAACGAGGGGAATAAAGACAGAAAGTGCATAAAATATATAGATTCCCTGATCAAGCTCCCTATAAAACAATACTATTGGTGAAGATCCAACTATCCCACCTATAAGGGCACCCAAAGAAGCATAAATGAAGGCTTGCGAAACTATATGGCCCATCTGGGAAAAAGACTTCTTTTTCTCACGTTTATTACTTACTCTCATTCCTGCAAGCATAATCAATGAAATTATAAGTGCCTTCCTGGAAAAGAATATTTTTTCTGTGGTAAAAACCGAGGCCAAGTATTCAATAATTATAAATATTGCTAAAAGAAATATGGAAAGGATTCGAGTCTGAGTTTGTGAATTAAAAATTACAAATAAAAACAGAATCAGAAGTCCAATTAGAAATTGTGTTAGGAAATAAAGGTAATCTGGAAAAACAATGATAGATACGACTGTTAGAATAATAGCCGAAAGTAAACAATATAGGGCTTTAGTAGAATATTTTTTATTTTTCATCAATCGGGATTAGTTCATTCAAGAATATATATTTAATTTGTCCCTCTTAAAATGATATATGAAACCTCCATTCTTATCAAGATTTTTCTATCAAAACTGGACATCAAAGGGTATCTTAGAAATTCTTATAAAATATTTTTAATATTTTCTTTATCCTTTTTGGAAAGACTTTTTATTTTATATTCTAAGGACAGGGCATGGGATTGTGAAAGATTTTGACTAGTCTTCCTGAATAATTCTACAGGGAGCCGGCCCCTTGTATACTTTGAAGCCTTGGCTTGATTATGCTCTTTAATTCGTCGGTCGATATCCGTAGTAATACCAGTATAAAAACTTCCATCGGCGCATTTTAGGATATAGACTTTCCATTCAGCTATTGGAGTTTTTTCTTTGGGGGTGGTCAATTCAGACTCCAGAGAATCGGGGCAGCAATTCCAGATAAGATAATTTATTCTCCTACTACTTTAATTTTCGGAAATTTTATTGAAACCCTCTTTGCCAAGAGCATTTCTTAAAGTTGCGGTCATGTACCTGCCCAATATCCTTGCGAGGTTTGAATAGGTAGCAGGATTGAGCCGGCTAAGGCTGTCTAAAACATCAGCAGTAAAAACCCTATACTCCACATCACCAGATGCACAGGCATCTATTTTCACATTTTTTTCTGGAAAGAGGGCAGGTTCTGCTATAAAATCTCCGCCCTCAAGTTCTGCTACTTTCTCTCCATTTCTGCTTAAGTGGACTCGTCCTGAAATTATGTAGAAGAGGTCGGATGTCTTGTCTCCCGTTTTTAGGATACACTTATCTTCAATTTTCTTTCTTTCTCCTGTCTGCCAGAAATATAGAAAGC
>JAAZFS010000128.1 GCA_012511615.1 Elusimicrobiota bacterium
CCCTCGGGGATATCAGTTATAACAACGGCACCGGCTCCAATACGGCAGTTCTTACCCAAAGGCACTGGCCCAAGAATAATAGCTCCGGCACCCACAACGACGCCGTCAGCTAATGTAGGATGTCTTTTCTTTCTTCTGAGACTGGTGCCCCCAAGCACAACCCCCTGATAAAGTAAACAGTCCTTACCGATTTTTGCCGTCTCACCTATCACAACTCCACTTCCGTGATCGATAAAAAATCGGGGTCCTATTTCAGCGCCTGGATGAATTTCAATATTTGTCAGCAATTTCCCCAAGTGGGAGATAATACGTGCTGCTGTATATTCTTTTCTCTAATATAGAAAATGGGCCAAACGGTAAAACCAGACTGCATGAAGTCCAGGATAGCACAAAAGTACCTCAAGAGTGTTGCGGGCAGCTGGATCCTTATCGAATACAGTGCGGATATCTTCGCGAATTCGCTTAAACATTCTTGGAACGATAATCCTCAATAGCTTTCTTCATAGCCTCCTCGGCCAATACAGAGCAATGACGCTTGATAGTTGGAAGGCCATCGAGAGCTTCTATGATAGCTTTATTGGATATTTTCTCTGCCTCTTCTATAGTCTTTCCTTTTACAAGCTCAGTCATAATTGAAGAAGTGGCTATAGCGGCACCACATCCGAAAGTTTTAAATTTGGCATCTGTAATTATGTTTTCCTCAACCTTAATATAAAGTTCCATAATATCCCCACAGGCTGCATTTCCGACATAACCAATACCATCGGGGTTCTCTATCTCACCGACATTTCTAGGATTTCTAAAATGATCCATTACTTTTTCTGAATACTGCATTTATTTCTCCAGTGGCGACATGGCCCTTAGACGACTAACTATTGGTGGGAGTTTCTCCAACACATAATCCACCTCTTCTTCTGTATTGTATCTGCCGAACGAGAATCGAATAGAGCCCTGGGCGGCAGCTGCTGGTACTCCCATAGCAGAGAGTACGTGTGAAGACTCAAGGCTACCAGAGGTGCAGGCCGACCCCGAAGATACGGCAATACCTTCCAAGTCCAGCATTATGATTATTGATTCACCCTCAATATTGGTGAAACTTACATTAAGTGTGTTCGGTAGAGTCTTATCTAATCCACCGTTTAACAAAACTCTTGGGATGGTTTTATAGATACCTTCCCATAGACGCTTTTTAAGAAAAGTATATTTTTCTATAGATGAAGAAAGATTCTCCACAGCCTCATCAGAAGCTGCGCCAAAACCAGCTATTCCCATTATATTCTCTGTACCTGGCCTCATTCCGTATTCGTGATGCCCACCCCTGAAAAGAGGCATTATTTTCAAGCCTTTTCTAACATACAAAGCCCCTACTCCTTTAGGTCCATTAATTTTATGTGCAGAGACCGAGGCCATGTCGATAGGAATACTCCTGAGGGAGAGAGGAAGTTTTCCGAAAGCCTGAACAGCATCTGTGTGAAAGATAATTTTTTCCGACATATTTTTTACTATCTGGACGGCTTTCTCAATGGGCTGAATAGCGCCAGTCTCATTATTTGCATACATAATACTTACAAGCGCTGTATCAGGCCGGAGACAATCCGAAAGACTATCTAAATCAACAATACCGTCCTTATCTACTGGTAGATAAGTAACCTCATACCCCTCTTTCTCAAGCTGTTTAAACAAATTAAGTACAGCATGATGTTCCACCAGGCTAGTAACAATATGTTTTTTACTGGTTTTCTTTAAGCTACCCAATATGGCAAGATTATCAGACTCAGTTCCTCCTGAAGTAAAAATTATTTCCTCTTTGGATACACCTAAAGCCAAGGCAACTTTATTTCGGGCATCATCCATAAAATTCCGGACACGGATTCCGAGAGAATGCACCGAAGAAGGATTGGCGTAGTAAGCAAAAGAATCTTTTATAGCCTCCGCCACCTTTTCTGAAATCGGGCTTGTTGCATTATTATCTAAATATACTTCCATTTGATACCTATACTCCGCAAAAGAGCAGAAATTTAATTACAATCTGATTGACAATTGTATTCCTATGGATGATTTTTGTCAATCTGATTATTTCCAATTTAATCAGCATATTGGTTCAGTTATTTCTATAAAAGAAACTGGGTTGGGTTGTGAATTTACCCTATGGATCCGTATTTTTTTACAGGTGTAACCCGGTTGATTAGTGGAGTCACAGCATTCATAAGAAGTATAGAAAACATCACTCCTTCTGGATATCCGCTAAATACTCTTATAAGCATAGTCAAAAAACCTGCTCCTATGCCAAAAACCAGTTTACCCTTGGGTGTAACCGGTGTAGTAACCGGATCTGTTACCATAAAGGCTCCACCAAGCATAACTCCCCCCGTAAATAGTGAGGTGAGTGGGTCTAAAGAATAACCCGGATAAAAAAGCCAGACAAGGATTGAAAAAAAGATAAATGAACCGAAGTAGGCCGCAGGAAGCCTCCAGTCGGCTGCTTTTCCAATAAGAAGAACCGAAAGTCCTATCAGAATTAATAGCGGAGATGTCTCCCCAAGACTTCCTTTTTTTTCTCCTATAAAATAAGCAAGAAGCGGTGCATCTGTGACCTCTTCGCCTCCTCTTTCAAATTTTGCCGCAGACAAGGGAGTTGCAGAGCTAACTGCCTCATAATCTGAGATACTTCTATAGTTTATTGCATAGGTTGTAATCATCACTGGAAAGGCGGCAGTTAGAAAGGCACGCCCCATCAGGGCAGGATTAAATATATTTCTACCTAAACCCCCAGCAGTATGTTTGACAATAATAATAGCAAAGGCGGCACCAAGACCAGCAGCCCATAAAGGAAAACCTGCTGGTAAAACTAGGGCAAGTATCAGTCCAGTAATCAAGGCGCTCATATCAGATGGCGACCCTATTCCCTTCTTGCCTTTGCGGAGAAACTTTAAAACAAAAATTTCAGCAAGAAGTGCGGAAAGACTTGTTACAATTATCAATAAAAGTGCAGGCACTCCAAAGAAAAAAATACTACCAGCCGCAGGAAAAGCAAGCGCCCATAGGGTTATTTTCATAATATCTGGTAGCGTTTGTTTCTCCTTTATATGCGGTGCGGGGGAAACATTCAGCTTTATTTTACTGTTATCAAGACTCATTTTATTTTTTATCCTTGTTCTTATTATTAAATTTGTCAGTCAGAAAAAACATTATATATTGATGAATATAATTTATCAATAATTTCCATGACTATTTACTCAATATAAATTGGGCATTTTTAAAACCCTGACCATCTTCGTACTTGGGAATGTTTCTAAGCACTAAGTGGAAGAATTTCTATGCGCAAAATTTTTCCTAAGCGACTTCTGCTATAAGATTTACTAACTTAGGGGTCATATTATTTATGAAGATCTGCCAAAAGCTTTTTGACCGCGTTTTCAATAATCTCTCGTTTTTCCCCACGCTCCAAATTGACAACCTCAATAAGGTATCCTAGAGCCCGCCTATCTCCTATAGTGGCAAGAACTTCGGCGACCTCGCCCCTTAATCCCCGGTCTATCAAGAGCATTTTCCCTAAAGTTTCAACACTCCGGGGTGATTTAAGAATTTTTAAGGAAGCAAGGGCCGCATCCTTCACCTTGGGATCGCTATCAAATAGGGCGGGGAGAATCCTGTCTACTGCATCAGGCGTACCAATGGCAGCTAAGGTATAAACAACACCTTCTCTGATATTCCAATCCCGGTCATTTATCATATTTCCAAGTTCTGGCACAACTGTATTGTCACCCTTTACAGCCAGATAAACAAGAAGTCGCTTCCTTATATTTTTATCAGGATCATTCCAGGCTGAGGCTATAGCCTTGAGAGATGAAGGAGTATTGATTCTTTGGAGAGTCTCAAAAGTTTCCTCTCTTATTGATGTTTTTTTATCTTCAAGTCCTTTTTTCAGAGAAGGAACTACCGAAGGTATGCCTATCTGGCCCAGCGCTGCTATTACTGCCAAACGAGTAGTATCATCGGAGTTTTCTAGTCCAGATGACAGAAGTTTTACGGAAAGATCTTTCCGGTGAGCTGCCAGGGCACCAATAGATTCTAGGCGAATTTCTCTGTCCGAATCATTGACCAGTTTACCTAAACTTGTGAGACATCTCTCATTCATTTCCATGGAGCCATAACTGAGTTCTTCAATCTTTTTTGCGGAAGCCATTCTAATGGCTGAATTAGTATCCTCTAGACCTTTCTCCATAAATGCTATGGCTAACTCATTTGGTAACTCTGTAGCAGCTAAAATTGCCGATAGACGGATACTGGATTCGCTATCATCCAGAGCAATGGAAATTGCAGTGGCCGTCTCCAGGCCAGAAGAAAGTATGCCTGCAAGAGCTGTTGAACGTATAAAATTGCGTTCATCTTCAAGCGCAAGCATAAGCGGTGGGATGGACTCATCTCCTCCAATCTCAATTATTGCCTTTACTGCTGCAATACGAACTTCATTTTTGGAATCTGAAAGGAGTTCGGTTAAAATTTCTATTTTATTTTCAAAATCTGTTTCAGAAATTTCTTCTATCCCGGCCAAACGATCACGCCATCTTTCACTCTCAAGAAGCATGTGGACTTCCTCAGATGCAAAAACATACGATGAAATTAGCAGAGACAAAGCCAAAAATGAAAAAACTGTTTTTCTCATGTTACTTACCTCTAAGATGTTTCTTTAAAATTCCTGCGATTTCTTCCGGAAGAAGATATTGCTTCTCTCCGGTACTTCTAAATACCACTTCCACCCGTCCATCTTTAAGAAATTGTTTCCCCAGTATCATCTGAACAGGTATTCCTATAAGCTGGGCATCTTTGAATTTCACACCTGGGGACTCTTTACGGTCATCCCATAGTATATCATACTCCTCTTTTAAATCTGCATAAAGACCAGCGGCAGCCGACTCTGCATCATCAGCTATTTGAATAATCACCGCTTCAAAAGGAGCTATAGCTGTCGGCCATATGATACCGTATTCATCATGATGCTGCTCTATTGCAGCCGCTGCAAGCCGGCTGACTCCGATTCCGTAGCAGCCCATTACTATCTCTTTTTCATCTCCTTTTTCATCTGTATAATTAGCCTGCATAGGTGCAGAGTATCTGTTTCCAAGAAGAAAAGTATGACCAACCTCTATCCCTCTTAAAATTTTCAGCTCAGAGCTGCATTCTGGACAAAGATCCCCTGCTCGGACAAGTCTTAAATTTCCTGACCATTCTGGAGTAAAATCTCTACCAGGATTAATATTTTTAAGATGATAATCCTTTATATTCGCTCCAGAAACCGCATTTTTCATGGAAAGAATCTCAGTATCCGCATATATGGGAACTTTAATTCCAAGCGGCCCAGAAAATCCCAGCGGTGCCCCCGTAGCCTCTTGTATTTCCTCGGGCGAGGCCATGGTTAAATCTTCAACTCCCACGGCAGCCTTAAGAAGCCGCTCATTAAGCTCGGCATCTCCTCGAATAAGTGCAGCAATCAGCCCTTTTTCAGTCTTGTAGATAAGAGTCTTAATAAACCTTTCAGCAGGCATTTTCATAAATCCAGTAATCTCTTCTATCGAAGAAAGTCCTGGAGTATTTACCTCTACCGGCTCTTTCTCTTCAGAACTTTCTTCCAAGTCTGAAGATTTCTCGACAATACTGTATGATGCCATCTCTGTATTGGCTCCGTAACCACAACTGCAAACTACCACCGCCTCCTCTCCAATACTAGAGAGAACCATAAACTCATGGGAATATTCTCCACCAATGTTCCCAGTATCTGCCTCAACGATGGCATAATCAAGACCGCAACGGGTAAATATTTTTTTATATGCCTCGTAATGTTTATCGTAAGAGTTGCGACACCCCTCTTCAGTCAAATCAAAACTGTATGAATCCTTCATATAGAATTCCCGGGCTCTCATAATTCCGAATCGAGGTCTTATCTCATCTCTAAATTTCATCTGAAACTGATAAAGTGAAAAAGGAAGCTGACGATAACTTTTGATATTTTCGGCGACTATTCGAGTAACCACCTCTTCATGGGTAGGCCCTAGGCAAAACTCACGCCCCCCTCTGTCTTTCAGCCTCATAAGCTCAGGTCCGTAAAGCTCCCAACGCCCACTTTCCTCCCAGAGTTCTTTGGGCTGGAGGGCACTCATAATTATCTCCTGAGCTCCGATAGCATTTAATTCCTCTCGAATTATGGCCTCAATTTTTCTTACTACTTTCCAACCAAGGGGAAGAAATTCGTATACTCCAGAAGCAAGCCTTCTTATCATTCCGGCTCTTATCATAAGTTTATGAGAGGGTATCTCCGCCTCCCGCGGATCTTCCTTTAAGGTGGGAATAAAATAAGAACTGAACCTTCGCGAATCTCTCATAGTTTTCTTATCTCCTCAATCAATCTATCCATGACTTTTCCATCTTTTGTTCCAGTCATTACTTTCCCTTTCTTTATGATAAGTCCTCCGCTACGGGTACCGCACAAACCTATATCACAATGAGATGCTTCCCCAGGACCGTTCACTTCACATCCCATAACCGCGACACTTATATTTTTTCTCTTATCTGAATCAGTAAGCCCAGACATGAGCTCATCCAGCGTCTTTTTAACATTAATCCTGTTTCTGGAACAAGCCGGACAAGATATAAACTCTATACCCTTATGCTGGCCTGAAGTTATTTCTTTTAACTGGATAGCCGTCCGGACTTCATCCAGTGAATCAGAGGTAAGCGATACTCTAATAGTATCTCCTACTCCATCAATAAGAAGAGCCCCTAAGCCCACCGCAGATTTAAGGATTCCCGAATCACGAGGTCCAGTTGCAGTCACTCCTATATGAAGTGGGGTATCAGATCTGACACTAAAAAAACGATTTGCATCTACGGTATCAAGAACTGATGAAGATTTCATTGATACAAGGAAGTTTTTATAACCAGCTTTCTGAATCTTCTCGTCCCAGTCAAGAGCTTGAGTGGCAATGCCCTCGGCATCGCGCGCTCCGCAGGAACCACTATTAAACCCCAACCTGATACTAGCCCCATAAGAATCGGCCATCCGAAATGCATCAAATATATCCTTCTCAGAGGTGTTTCCAGGGTTTATGCGGATCTTTTTAAATCCTGCCTTAAGAGACTTCTCAGCTATATCACCACTGAAATGGCAATCAGCAATTAGCGGAACCTTCAATTCAGAAAGGAGTGAATAAATACCAACATCTTTTACTGTAGGTATGGCAACACGGATCATTTCCGCCCCAGCCGCAACTAATTCTTCTGCTTCACTAAAAAGCTGCTCAGGAAATTCAAAAGGGCTCTTCAGCATAGTCTGAACCCGCAGGGGATTCCCTCCACCAACCTCTACACTACCAATACTAACTTTCCTTGTGTTCATTGAAAAAGCCTCTGTATATCCTGCCAACTTGCAAACAATACCAGTGAAAAGAGTAGCATAAGCCCCACCACATTGGCTGCCATAACCTTTTTGTCATCCAGACGGCTGCCCTTAAGTTTCTCTAAAATAGATAGAATTATATGTCCACCGTCAAGAATCGGAATCGGAAAAAGATTAATTAAACCCAGCTGAACACTTATAAGAGCTATTAGCTGAAAAAGAGAAGCAAGACCTGCTGAGGCCGCTTCGGATACCGCCCCAGCTATCCCAATTGGTCCACTGACTTCCGGCGGTGCAGTGCCGACAATCATTCTGCCAATAAAAACAATAAAACTCCGACATAGTTCAAAAGTAAATTTAAAACTCTGTTTTAAAGAACGAAAAACCCC
>JAAZFS010000129.1 GCA_012511615.1 Elusimicrobiota bacterium
AAACCGAATGAAGACAAAACTTTAGGAATATTAAATTCGCCGATTATTGCCTCCATTGGACTATCTGTCTGGAGCCTGTTTCTATCAATTATTGGTATTATTTCAGTAAGATTAAATTTTGCAATAGTCATTAGGGCCTCATAATTTTGGCCCTCCTGCAGTTCTCCGTCACCTAAAATAAGGAAAATTTTTCTTTTTTTATTCTGAATACGGTCGGCCAAGGCTATACCGGCTGCCTTTGAGAGGGACTGGCCTAGGGATCCGGTATTACTTGGAATTCCTGGAGTTAGTATATCGGTATGGGCCTGTGGACCCTCAGGGGTTTTATATTTTTTAAGGTCCTCGTAAGAAATCACTCCGTGTTCAGCCAGGCAGGCATATTGGGCCGGAGCAGCATGTCCTTTGCTAAGTATAAGAATATCTCCCTCTGGACGCTTGCCCTGATAGTCAAAATTCATCTTGAAAAAATATAGAAAAGTAAGAATATCAGTGCAGGAAAACGTGGCCCCCAACCAGCCGTGTTGGGCGGCGACTATAGCTGAAAGAGCATTGATTCTTATGGCAGCAGAGAGAGCTTCTGGGGTGGGCGTTTTTTTGTTTTCCTTGAATAAATTGTGGGCTTGAAAAACTTTTCTCATAAAAAAACTCTACCTAATATCTTATAAATATTCAAATTCTCTGGTTTATAAATTTTTTGAATTAGTAAGAGAGGATGAGATTATCGATAAAGTTTTTGAAATGCCAAGTAAAACTTGTAGAAAGCATGTCAGAAAACTGAGCTCTAAACCTGATTTTTTCATCTTTCCCTTCAAAAAATATAAATTGAAAAACAACTTATAATCTTGTAAAATTTTAATTAATGACAGGGGACAATAAATGTATCTACACATTATCAAGCCATGCAGGGGTTTTATTCTACCTTTAGAGGTCTATTTTAAATGAGTCTGATTCTTATTGGAGGAGTTTGGGGCTTAGTGGCTGGTTTCCCTGAAATATTAATTCTATCACACATAGCTTGGAGAAAATCAAAAATATGAGAGCTGAAATAATATTTTCCGGCAATGAGCTTCTCAGCAGAAAAACTGCTGCTTCTTTTGAGTATTTGGCAGACTATCTAGCCCTGGCGGGAATAAGTCTCTCGCGTGCTACCCTATCTTCTGGAGACGCCTCAGAGTTTGGGGCAGTCATTAAGGCTGTATTCGACCGCTCAGATCTAATTTTAATTATAAGGGGCAGTTTTGAGCGGGATTATCTTATCAGAGAAGCAATTGAGGAGAGCTTGCAGCTAAAGTTTCATTTTTCAAGAAAAGCCATGGAAAATGTGGCTAGATACTTTGCCTTGCAGGGCAAGGAAGTTCCAGTAGCCTCTGAGGTTCAGGCTGAAATCCCAGAAGGTGCCCAAGTACTTGAAAACAGAAGGGGAAGTGCCCCTGGAATTATTTTTGAAAAACAAAATAAACTCTTGATAGTCCTGCCAGCAGGATTAAATGAGATAGAAGACATATTGAAGGCCGGTCTCTACCAAGAGTTAAAAACTCGGTATGGAAGCAGAATTATTAAAAAATGCAGGTTGCATTTTTTTGGGATATCTGAACATGAGGGCGCCGAAATACTAAAAGAAATTATTCAGAAAGAGAATCAGCTGGATGAGGGAATTATAGAGTTTAATCTAGAGGGAACTCCTGAAGGTTTTGATTTTATTATTATTTTAAAGGGGCGAAATGAGATTCTTATAGATAAGCTCCTACAAAAAATGAAAAATGAAGCCCAGACTCTTGTGGGTGATAGGATGTTTGGTGAGGATGGTCTGGCTTTGGAAAGGACACTGGGCCGTCTTTTGGGGGCTACCAGATTGACACTTTCTGTGGCGGAGAGCTGCACAGGGGGTCTCTTATCTTCGAGGATTACTGATGCCCCTGGGAGCTCTTTATATTTCAAGCAGGGAGCCGTGGTTTATTCAAGTAGGGCAAAGATTGACTACCTTGGTCTAAACCCTGAAACTATAAAAACTCACGGAGCAGTGTCAGAGGAGACGGCTTCTGAAATGGCTAGAAAAATAAAGGAAAAAACAGGGTCGGACTGCGCTCTTGCGGTG
>JAAZFS010000130.1 GCA_012511615.1 Elusimicrobiota bacterium
CTAACTGAAAACTTCATTGTCTACTCCATCCACAGTCACTTTTGTGCCATTCTGATCTAGAGTTTTATTACTTCCAAAATTTCCACTCCACATATGATTGAACTCGTCCTCATAAATACGGGCAAGTTCCGCTGATTTAATAACCAGTGCATTATTGTTTCCAGTGATAAATCCCCCTCTTGTCGGGTTGGCTGAGCCCATCCATATGGCCTTGTCTTTGATAACCAAAAATTTGTTATGCATTATGCTCCCGCCCTTTTTCTTGTTTATGGAGGAGTCAAGAGTATTATAGTCCGTATCGCTGGTTGAATTGTCTTTTATAAAATAAACATTTGTCCCAGCTTGAGCGGCAGTATTTAAGGCCCCCATAATAGAGTTATCTGAAATTTCATAGAAAGCAGCATAAATGGTATCTGATGGAGTTGCGGAATTAATAAGATTTACAAGTGAATCGTCTAAGCCCACTTCGGGGTTGGATATTATTGAAGTAGATACCCCCTCTTCGGGAGTATTAAAAAACACATTTATATTCTCCGTAATAGCAAAGGCCGGTGAATATATAAAAAAAAGAAAAGCAAGAATACTTGCAGTTCCAGAAAACAAAAACCTCATATCAAAAATCCTTCATTGCCTTCTTAATCTATCAGGGTTGCTGACGATACTTTTTAAGTAGGGCAGCCTCCATTGCCTCCCTCAAATTCCGGTTTATAGGAATAATCTGGTCATTATATCCGCCATCTACCTTCTCTGAAGGCCAGCTGACGAAAGCATCATACTTGGCACCGTCTATTATTACACATTCTATCTCAAGCGCCTGGTTTAGTGTAACCGCACAGAAATACTTTAGGGAGCTCTCTCTATCAAACTTATCAAATTTAGAAATTTCAAAACCCACCTCTGCATACTTTTCCTGAGAGGGCTGTCCGGTATCTATTGCATTTCTTATCTCGTTTCTTAAAGGCCGAGAGAATATCCTCATCTGATCATATTCCCTACCTGTATCAGATACACTTACAGGAAACTCTAGAAAAGTCTGACCTCTTCTTTCATAAACTCTTATATCATTTATCCTTACTGCATAGTTTAAATCCACACTAGCTACTGCCAAAAGATCCGCACCAGCAGATTTCTTTTCAACCTCAACATTTGTGACAGTTAAGGGAGTATCTATCACTCCTTCTCTTACATTTACCTTAACATCAGGAACCGATGGACCAGCTTTTAAGATTTCCTGGTAGGATTCTTTAAGGTCAGTCTCTACAATGTCTTTCACCCTACGGTTAATCAACTTAACCTGATCTACCCAGGAACGCTCACCTATGGTTTTATCGGGAGCTCTTGCAGGCCAGGATATCCAAAGATCTTTATCCCTCTGAGATTCCATAACTTTCACATCAACATCAAGTACACCATTAAAGGTAACTTCTGCAAAGGCCTTTAGAGATGAGCCCTCTCTATCAAAGGGAGATAGTTTGGTAATCTGGTAGTTGATTCGCTTGCTAGGTTCCCGGCTGGGACGATTGGTCCTAACCGCTTCTTCCACCACATCATAGGCTTCTTTTGTTCTAAATCTTACTACGGGCTGACGCTCGCCAGAATCAGGGATATAGGCAGGAAGGACAAGTTTTCCATCCTGTAATTCTATCTCATTAATCTCTATAACCCCATTTATGAGCACACTTACCATATCACCTTTTTTATCAATATCGGTGACTGAAATGCTCTGAGCCGAGAGCATAAGAGTTGATGAGCATAAAAGACCGGCTAATAATATAAGTTTTTTTGCCATAGTTTTATTAGTTTATCAGAAACGGTAACTGGTAGTAAAACGGTGACTCCCCATATTATCACCAAATGTAAAAGAGATTACGGCAGCATAATCAAGTCTGAATACATGGCTTCCAAAGAATTTTTCAATGCTGGCACCCAGAGCCAGTTCATTACCATTTATTCCCCCTCTTACACCAAGGGAATTATTCATAAGCCAACCTTCTACACCTACTGCCCAGGAAAAACCACCATCATGTTCGTGATTCCTGTATCCGAGTACCAGTTCGGGAGTTAAAGAATCAAAGGCCCCTACAAAGACCAGTTTCTTGGCAACGCCCAGCTTGGCCTCCAGCGGGACTATATCCTTTCCTGCTAGACCCACGTCAGCCGGAAGAAGGTTCTTTAGAGTAAGCCCTATGGGAAGACCATAAACTGGCTGAAAAATTAAACCGATATCTGCGGTAACGGCGCTCTTACCATCCTTAGAAGTAATGGGATCACCTAAATCTCTCAGGGCATCATCCCATTTATACTTATTTGCTAAATACCTTAGACTAACCCCTCCAGAAAGAGACATAGGATAGAAATTAAGCATTTCAGTAAAATCTTTCGCTGCAGTTAATTGGATGGTAGTTTCACTATACTTGCCATCTCCATCGAAAGTAGCAGCAGCAAAACCAAAATTAGCAATATCATCCAAAGGATAGGCAAAGGCCAGAAATCCCATATTAAGACTTAACCCGTCTAAGCCTGCATAGGGCTTATGATAAGATAAGACTGCCTCCTTCATAAAAATATCTGACAAACCAGCTGGGTTCCACATCATAGCCGACGCATCATTTACCGAGGCCATAAATGCCCCTGCCTTACCAGCTCCACGGGCACCCCAACCGTAATCCTGAAAACCTGCAAGACTAAATGAAGACAAACCTAAAAAGAAAGCAATGGAAAATAGAAATATTTTATAGAATCTTTTCATCATTTAACTATCACTACACTTCCGTATTTATAGCCCCCATTTACCTTAACTCGGTAAATATAAAGTCCAGACTCTATCTTAATACTTCCACTCTCTGCAGGATTCCATACTATAAAGCTAGAATCTCCCCGGTTCTTCTTAAAGACTTCATTTCCTTTTACATCGGTAATAAGTACTTCTTCCGCCTCAGAACCAAATACTATTTCTGGATTAGAGGGAGTAGAAAAACTTTGCTCTGGTGCCGCATCAGTCTGACGTTCCACCTCTATCCAACCCGCAGCAGGATAAAGGGTCTGATTGGATCCATCACTGGCTTCAATCCTATACCTGAAACCACTGCTTCCTATCAGGTTAGAATCCACTTCAAATTGAAAGTCGTATTTTTTAATATCCGTCAAGGGCTCAAAGCTTAAGATATCTGATTTTTCTTCTGGCAGACTCTCTATATAAACAGTAGCAGCACCAACCCTAAAGTTATCAGTCACAGTAAACTCTATATATATAGTTCCTCTATTTAAGGCTGAAGAATCTAAGTCAATATGACTTATGACCGGAGCTTCAGCGTCTGGAGGAGACAGGACTCCACCAGAAAATTCGCTAAGCTCATTGAAATCATCCATTGCTTGCAGCCAGTATTTGTAATAGAGCTGACCATCATCTACTTCATCAACATAGGATAGTCCCTCGACAGTTGCCAAAGGCTCCGCATCTTCAAACTTTAGATTAGAACTATTACCAGACGACCGCCTAATCCAATATGTCTTAACATCCGGCTCTTTCGCTTTATCCCAAGACAAAGTAATCTTGCTTAAGCCGTCAGTTCTTCTTGCCTTAAATCCAGTAGGCACAATTGGAGGAAAATTCATAGGAGCTGATAGAGCCTGATGACCCTTTTTCCTAGACAAATCGTCTATGAGAGACTTATTCCCATTTTTGTCCACGCCCTGAATAGCAAAATAGTACGTCCTATTAGGATAAAGTCCATCTACAGTAATGCTATTGTTTTTCGTAGTTAGAGTTCCAGTATATTCATCGCGAGCGCCGTCAGAAATAGAATTCCACCAGACTGGGGGAGTTGAATCATCTACCGAATAGGTGTCATATTTGATTATATAGTGACCCAATCCATCACGCATGTAGGGATGAGACCAAGAAAGATTTATTGCCTGAATATCATCATGTGGCAATGCCTTAAGATCCTTAACCGGCTGAATCAAGCAAGGCCAATCAGATGGTGGCTTTACATCTGAGAACCAAACTGCACCAATAAGAAGCTCAGAATCTTTTGGTATACCTTGGTCATCATCGTATCTGACAGCTATCCAAGCGCCGCCATCATTCCCAGTACCTGTCGCAGTATGAGTAAATTCTATCTTCGTCCACTCATCGGTATCAATTTTCGTTGGACCCATTTTCCTATAAGCGTTATCAGAGTGAGCCTGTCTGAATCCTAGATTAAGCATACCCTTACCCTTAACCCAGGCTTCAACATAATAGGTTTTGTTAGCTACCATGCTCTTTCCATACTGAGTAAGGGTTTTATCTGTCTTGGCTGTAGCTTTAAGTTTGGCCGAAGATGGACCATAAAGACCATCTGAGCTTTCTTCAATTGTCACATCCACATTCCAGTCTTCGGGATGGCCACCCAGCCAACTAGAGAAAAATTCGTTTGTAACAAGGTTCAGGCCAGCCTCTACCGCAGTAATTGTTAAATCTATCGGTGGTTGGCCACCATTATCAAAATTCACTGTCAATACATAGTAATCACCAGCATTTTTCAAAAGACCTTTAAGGTAAGAATTCTTGATTGTCAAAGAAGAAGAACCGTCCACTTTATTGCCTATCGTGTAATTTGAATCACCAATAGGACTACCACTTAAATCTATTGAGGTTACCTCTTCGGCATCATTCCAAGTAATTGTAGTCATTATATCATCAGCCCTATCAACATTGTAGGAAAAATCAGTTTGACTTATTTCAGGGGGATTACCAGTTTTAATTGTAAGCGTTACTGGATCACCCACATCAAATTCCACTGTAAGTTCTATTTCTGCTGGAGCTGCGGGAAGTGCACTTGAAAGATAAGTCCCTAAAATTATCAGTTTCCCGCCAGCTGTAGTAGTATAATCCTGACCAAACGTAAGCGTTTCTGAGCCCTTCTTGATAGAGGTTATTTGGCCAGATCCATTCCAGATTATTGTGGTTTCTACATCAGCCGGCTGACTGGGATCAAAGATAAGCGATTCTGGATCTAAGCCCGCAAATGGCCAGCCCTTGGGAGAGGGCTCATTAGAAAACCAGACGGCACCCACATAAAGCACATCACCATCCGAAATGTACTTAGCTCTTATATCAGGCCCGCCACCAGGTCCATCATTTGTGGGAGTATGGGTGAAACTTACTTTTTGCCAGCTACTGGTATTTACATGTACTGCGTCTTCTTCTTCCATTTCACGATAACCATTTACAGTATGAGGATTTTTAAAACCAAGCCTAACAATCCCTGTTCCTTTAACAAAAACATCAAGGTAGAGAGGCACCTTTTCTACCTCCATATCTAGTTGCTGAACTCTGTTATTATTACTTTCTAGATTCCATTTAAGGGCATAATTCCCTACCATGCCCTGTCCACTCTCAGACCTAACGCATCTGGCCAACGTGGTTCCGCCCCAGAGTTTAGGATTATCATCTTCATCCCAGTCTTCAAAATTCCAGTTCTTCACCCAGTTTTCTCCGCCTTGGAGAGGACGGTGGGCTATGATTATAAATGGCACTAGCAGAGGATTACCAGATCCATCATGAAAAACTAAATCTAAACTTAATATTTCCTCATCATTTTTAAGATGCTCTTTAATAAAAGAATCATATATAATCAGATTGTCTCCTTCTGTTTTATATTCGACATTTTCTGTCAGAGCAGTGGGCCCATGGGCAACTTCTTGAAGAATTTTGGCATCATTCCAAGTGATAACAGTGGATAAATTATCTGGAGAATCGAGATTATATCTAATAGATGAGGGCGTTATAAATGGCTGGCCTGGGTCTAAAACATTTGAATAGAATATATCATCAAGAAAAAGATTAGCATCGAGGTCGGTACTTCCTGTCATGTAAAAAGAAAAAGAATCCATTGGAGTTCCAGTATCTAGTAATCCTTTTACAAAACCATCGTATCTGGTACCATCTACCCAAAGGTCCCAGATGCCAGAAGCAAGCGAATAATCGTCGCCATAGGCAGCATAGACCTGCTGACTTGGTGAATTGTTAGCAAATATTTCTATAAGATAATTTTGTCCCTGATTAAACTTAGGAACTCCAGTAGCCTTCCAATTAGTAGAATCATCTCGGCGAGTGAGCGTGGCCGTGCCGTCGTTATTAAATACCCACCTAAGACCCGTAAAAACATCAGCAAAAGTTGCATTACCGGAAGAAAAATCATCTCCAATAACAATATGAGCATTGCCCTTAGTCGCAGAGGAACCACCTGAAACATCACCCACTCTCATATTAAATGAAAGCCGGGCGACTTCACCGGGCGTGTAGCCGAATATATTAAATCTATTTTGAGCAGTAGATGTCGGCGCCTGAAGCCGCAATTCAGAGCCCGTCCCAAGTCCACAAGTTCCGGGATTATTTAAGAAAACTCCTCCGCCAGCGGATCCTACATGAACTAGCGCTGTCCCACCACCGAATGAAGGCGCAGGAAGAAACTCAGTACTCGCTCCACTTGTATGGGAGTCTTGTTCTGTGCCGAAATCATAAGTCCACTCTTCGGCAATAGCGTTGGTAGTTGAAATAAGAAAGGCGGTGAGTGTATAGAAAAACACTCTTTTTAATGTGCGAGCAGTCGTGGAAGTATCAGTATGACTATTTATAATATTTTTCATCATCTTAGCTTAAGAATAATTCTAACAATAGTAAAATTTTTTGTCAAACCAAACCTCTTTCAGTTGTCTGAATGATTTTTTTCATCATATCCACAGTTTCAACGGGGTAGCGACCTATTGATGTTTCACCAGACAGCATTACATAGTCTGAACCATCAAGAATTGCGTTTGCTACATCGCTTACCTCTGCCCTGGTGGGCCGGGAGTTTTCTGTCATGCTTTCAAGCATCTGGGTGGCGGTGATAACAAATTTAGAGGCCTTATTACATTTTTCAATTATCATTTTCTGTAAGAGCGGTATCTCATATATAGGAAGGGAAATACCCATATCACCACGGGCTACCATTATACCATCGGCTTCATTTATTATCTCATCAATGTTTTCTATCCCCTCCCGGCACTCTATCTTGCCTATTAGTTTGGCTGGAGAATCTTTTAGTATTTCTCTTACTTGGAGGAGATCATCGGCACTTCTGACAAAGGACTGGGCAATTAATTCAATTCCCTGGTCTAGGCAGAACTTTAAGTCATTTACATCTTTTGCGTTTATCTTGCCGAAATCTAAGCTGGCTTCTGGTATGTTTACACCCTTACTTGATTTTAAAATCCCACCAACTAAAACTTCTGTTAGGATAGAATCAGTGGTACGGTCTACAACCTTTAGGCAAATATTACCGTCATCTATAAATACATCGTAGCCGTCTTTGATGACTTCAAGAGTTCCGGGGTAATCAAAGGATATTTTATCTGGGCAGCCCAGTATTTCTTCTTGAGTAATCTCCAGATTGTCTCCAGGGTTGAGTTCTATATCTGAAATTAGTCTTCCAATCCTTATTCTATGACCTTGAAGGTCTCCCAGAACTAAAACTTTTGAATTTTTCTCCTTGTTTATTGACCGTATCAGAGAAATAAGTTGTCTAAATTCTTCGCGTTTTCCGTGAGAGAAGTTAAGACGGGCAGTATCCATACCCGAAGAAATCATTCCTCTTAAAACATCTTCTGGAAATGAAGCAGGTCCAATTGTGCATATTATTTTTGTTTTAGTCATTTTGTCTATCATTATACTTAAATCCCACCCCTCTTTGAAAGACTACTGCCGGAGCGAGACGAAAACCTGTAATCTACGCTAATCTTGTGGGCCAGGCCTAAGTCACCAAAGAAAGAGGCGGAATAATCAAAGCCGATATTTGCATCCCTCAGACCAAAACCCCAGGTAAGTGCAGAAAGAGATCCCTTGCCAGAAGTATCCGACTGTAGGCCCCCCATAAGTGAGATCACCGCTTGACCGAGCGCAAATTCTCCCCTCAATCCCCCACCATATTTCTCCGCCAGATTATCGGGAAACTCTGCATCAAAGGCAAGAAGATAAGAAATTTTATTAAATGTAATTTTTTTAGAAATACCTCCCCTGTAGACAAGAGGCAGGTTTTCTATTTCTTTACGATAGCTGGCTCCGCTACCTAAATTCTGAACTGAAAAACCTAAATCTATTAAAGGGGTCTTTAAGAGAAGCCCGGAATCTGTAGCAAAGGCTTCAGCTCTGTGGCCGGCAATTTCCGATGAAAGATATTTTACTGCCAAGCCCAGTGAAAGAGGACCAAAGTCATAAGCGTAGCCTGCACTAATAGCAAAATCTGTGGGGTTGTAATAACCTTTTACTGGAAGCCCCTCAAAGTCAAATCTTTTAATGGAACCGGCAGATAACCTTGTAAATCCAAGTCCGAGATAGCCAGAGAGAAAAGGCCCGGCCAGCATATAGTTGGAGTAATGCATGGACTCTATCCAGAGAGACTGGGTGGTGGCCAGTTGATAATTGTTTGCTCCACTGAGACCGGCGGGATTAAAAGATAAGGCAATGGGAGCCCCTGATACTGCTGTCCCAGCATTACCTATGGCAGAGGCCGAGGCGCCGGCGGGAATCCTGAGCATGGGAAAAATATAAGTTCCTCCGCCGCCATAAGCAGTAGAAAAAGAAAGCAAAATGAAAATTATAAAAGTGATTATCTTATTCTTCATCGAACTACCGAAAATTTCCCTGAAATAGTTTTACCATCAGGAGTCTTGAGAAGTCCTATATAAACCCCTGAAGACAAATCCCTAACTCCAGTCCATCTTTTAGCAACCCCTCCCTTATGCTGAAATTTTTCTATAAGTTCACCGGCAGAATTAAATATTTTTATCTCTACTTCATCAGGAATGTTGGCAAAGACCAAGCCACCTCCTCCGGCGGCCTCACCAAACTGACTGTCCCCCATAATAAAGGGATTGGGATAGATATAAAAATCTGCAAAATCAGAATAAGGAAGCATGAAGAGGCTATATATAGATAGGGAGGATAAGGAAGTTTCTATTCTTTTTTCTTCCCTATTTATAGTAAAGGTTTCCATAATCTCCCAAGTGCCAGTAGCTTCATTAAGTCTTACTGGCCGGAGCATATTTTCCTCTGCCCTTGAAAGACTGGAGGGATAGGTAAAGGAAAGGAGAATATCTCCTTTAGAAAGAGATGAAAAATCTGCAGGACTGTCATCGAAGTATTTAATTGAATAATCACGGGGAGATATTAAATCAGTCCGGATCCCTGGAGAAAACTTTAAATTAGCAGAATCTATAATAGTAGTCTGTGAGGGCGTGGGGGGCGATATAATTCCATAGCTAGCAAGAGTAAATGCTGAGGAAGATACTCTAACTGTAGATGAATAAAGGCCGTCCTCATAGGTAAAGCTATAGGCTTCATCAATAAAGACATCAATATCTAAAGTGGTGACCGAACAGGTAGAGCTCCAAGCAGATATATTGCCAGCACCATCTCGTGCAGAAAGTCTGAGATAATAAGTCGTGTCTTTTTCAAGACCATCAAGAATATAGGGAGAGACGACCCAGTCTGTTAAAATTTCATCAGATAAATCTTTTTGTCGGCTAACTCCAAATTTAAAGGGCTTGGCACCAAGTCCGGCTACTTTATCTGTGGCCTGTGCTAAGAGGGTGATTCTATCGGAATAAACTGAATCTATAGAAGCAATTGATACTTCCGTGGGAGGACTGGTGTCAATTTTCAACTGGTGGGCATCCGTCCAATGGGAATAAAGACCATTGGGATAATGGGCTCTTAGTTTCCAGTAATAAATTCCTTCGGAAAGCTGAAGATCTGTTTTTTCTGTGTAAAGGGTATCTGTATAAATAGCTGAATCGGATGATACTGTCGTTGATATAAAAAACTCATAGTTTGAAGCATCTTTCATTTTATCAAATGAAAAATTTACGCTTGTAGTAGAAAAACTGGAGCCAGAAGCAGGTGCAAGGGACTGAGGCCGAGAAATATACCTCATCAGAGCTCCTGCATCAAGAATGCCATATCCCAGTCTTTCCTCCCAGTCGTAGCTATTGGGATTGTAAGAGGTTTTGGTAAGGTATCTGCGAAGCTCTTCTGAAGTCCAGGAGATACCCATTCTTTTAAAGTAAGAAACTACCAATGATGCAGCACCAGAGACAAAGGGGGCAGCCATTGAAGTTCCGGTCCTTCTGCCTAATTCATCATTGGAGAGAGCTGATAAAATGTTTTCACCAGGTGCCACCATATCCAGGCCCACGCCGTAATTTGAAAAGGAGGCCTTATCTATATTCATAGTGCAGGCCCCCACTGCTAAAACCCTATCAAGGCCAGCAGGAAACATTACTGGGGCTTTACCATCATTTCCGGCCGAGCCTACCACCAATACTCCATTGTTTTCGCAATAGTCTATAGCAGAATTCCAAATTGACTCAATTCCAGTTTCAGGTTTAGGCCACTCTGCTCCCAGACTCAGATTGATTACATTTGCTCCCTTGTCTACTGCATAGGTAATGGCGTTAAGAATATCTACATAAGAGCCTACCACCCCTGAAGGTAGGAGTGGATCATCGGAATCCCACCAGGCAAGAGCCTTGAGGGGCAGAATCTTATTTCCCCAGGATACGCCGACTATAGCCTCACCATTTTCTACGGCAGCCACAATCCCTGCCACATGAGTACCATGGTCTTCCGCTGGATGAGAGGGGTCAGGCTTAGGATCATTGCTATCTAAAACAAAATTCCAACCGTATGTATCGTATTGAATGGTATAGCCGTCAATCCCCTCATAGGGAATGTGGGGCTGGGGATTTTCCCATATATTTTCAGCAAGCTCTATATGAGAAAAATCTACTCCGCTATCTATTATTGCTATGGTGGCGCTACCAGTCCCAACCTCCACATCCCAGGCCTCGTGGGCATTTATAGCAAGTAGACCTCTCTGCTGAACTTCTAGCTCTTCCAGAGAAAGATATTCTCTAGGAAGCTCATAAGGATGATGGGGCCGGATAATGTAGTTTGGTTCTGCAATTTCAACTATGGGGTCATTTCGGTAGGCTCGGAGCAAACTTTCCATACTACCCCCTGTCAACTGGACCTTTACAAAATTTAAGCGATGGTTCCTGCTTATGACCTGGCCTCCCAGTCTGGAGTGAAGTAGTTCTTGTTCAGAAAGAGGTGTATTTTCCTTAAACTTAACTAAAATTTCATCCGACATGGCATCAAAATTTCCTAGGCTAGGAATACTATAAGATCTTATCTGTCCGGCCCTTAAATATGAAGAAGGAGAAATACAGAAAAAGACTAAGAATAATAAGTGTGTAAAAAGTATTTTTTTCATTTTTTTATTATAACTATTTAATGATTAGAATTCATTATAAACTAAAGTTAGCCAGATGATTAAAGAAATTCAAATAAAAAAGTATAAAAAACCGAAGCCTAGAATCTTAATTCACTTACTGGTTCTGCTTGCAGGGATTTCCATAGTCTACTTCAAGGCGGCTAAAGCCCCCTTTGTATTGGACGATATACATAAAATTGTTTTAAACGACGATATCAAAGAAGGCATTTCTCCCTCAAAACTCTTATTTCAATATAAGAAAAGACCAGATAAAATAGGTCACGATTTACCCTCTCCTGATTGGGACAGAAACGATCCCTCAAGGCCGCTGACTTATCTATCATATACAATCAATTACTCTTTGTCTGGGCTTAAATATATTTCCTGGCATGTTTTTGATTTTTTCTTGCATTTTTTCATCGTCCTATTAATTTATTTCTTTCTGAAAAAACTTACCTCTCTATATCTTTCACCTCCCCCAAAGATTCTTTATTTTCTACCAGCCTTGATTTTTGCTATTCATCCTGCAGGGACAAATACAGTCAGCTATGCTTTTGCTAGGGCAGGACATCTA